>JAJRCM010000170.1 GCA_028678965.1 Methanomicrobiales archaeon
ACACCCAATTACCCGGGCATTGCTTCGCTCTATGCAGGAGTCCGGTTCATCAATGCCATTGGCTGTGATAAAATTGAACGTAAAGGGAAGGAACTTTCGGAATATTTCATTCGGGAACTAAAACACATACCGGGCATCACCATCTACAATGACTCCCCAGATCTCCCGGTTGTGTCTTTCAATATCACTGGCATAGAAAACGATGAGGCTGGATTCATCCTCTCTCGAGCATACCAGGTGATCACGAGAACCGGGCAACATTGCGCCCCGCTCGTCCACAAGCGTATCGATGGCGGTGTTGGATGCATCCGGGCAAGTTTCTCGTGGTTCAATTCCCTTGATGAATGCATCAGGGCAGCAGATGCAATCCGTGAGGTGGCGCAGAGTGCGGATACTCAAATCCATTCAGACAAAAGTCTGCGTTGATGGTTCGCTGATGAAAGAGTATGTGCTCGACGAGCCGCTGACCGAAGGATTCCTGAAATTTCTGGAACAGTTCGGCACGGTCAGGTTCCTCGAACAGCTGAAGAAACCATATTTCTCCTTTGAGAAAGAGCACTTCATCTCTATCAAGGGGTTTGTTAATGACTGTAATGTCGAAGTACGGTACAAAAAAGAGTTTCAGGACCTGGTTGCGGACTATTTTCATCTCCTTCTGTATTATGAGCGTCAGGGGGATTCAGGTATCTCCGTATTGAAAAGGCATGAGGATACAATATGGAGAAAGATTAAATTCCGATTGGATACCTTGCAAGAGAACAGCAGGTAATCCCGTTGTCCTATATCTTCGATTATTATTATTTTGACAGCTGGCGGGAGGGACGGTGGGAGCGCCGGTACTGGTATTGTCTGTTTGAAGTCGAAGAAAAGGGAAATGATCCTATTAGGTTATTGCGCCATATATAATTAAATTTTTTAAAAAATCCCACTGATTTGCCTACGGAATATTCCTATTAAAATTAAAACTCTTCCAACGAGCCATCCGATAATAAATAATGCATTTTATGTACTTCTGAGAAAAATGCCAGGGGTGGATCTCATCTCCCCCCATTCACCATCTTACCATCTTTCAGACGCACAATGCGATCAAAATACTCTTTATGCCAGTCCTCATGGGACACCATGACGATGGTCTGCTGCATCTCCTGGTTAATCTGCTTGAAGAGATCCAGTACCATCCGCGAATTCTCGGTGTCCAGGTTCGCACAGGGTTCATCCGCAAAGAGGATATCTGGAGTATTCACTATCGCCCGAGCGATAGCGACCCGTTGCTGTTGTCCACCTGAAAGCTCACTCTGGAGATGATCCCTTCGATCCCATAACCCGATCTTATGCAGGATATCTCTGGTTGCCGCAATATAGTCCTTCTCTTCCCGGTCCGTACGGAGCATCGCTGGTAGACAGATATTCTCCTTGACAGTAAGTTCTGGGACAAGGGCATAATCCTGGAAGACATAGCCGAGTTTATAGAGGCGGAACATAGTTCGCTCCCAGTCAGTGAGCCGGCTCACATCAATCCCCTCGATCTGTATCGAACCACTGGTGGGATCGTCAAGCAGGCCGAGCAGGTGCAGGAGGGTAGATTTCCCGCTCCCACTGGGGCCCATGATACCGATGAATTCTCCCTTGTCGATGGTCAGGCTTACACCGTCAAGGGCTTTCACTTCGACCTGCCCCATCTGGTAGATCTTGCGCAGATCCTGAATTTCGATCATGTGCTCACACCCTGATGACATTCTGGATATTCTCCCGAGCAACTCTCCAGGCAGGCAAGTATCCGGATACCACCGATGCGGCAAAGAGGATAATGCCATTGAACGCCAGATCAAGAGGGGTTACATAGGGAGTCGCGGAGAATTCCGGGGTTACCATTGGATAATAGGTCATATACACCACGATCAAGCCGGTGAAGAGGAAACCCACCAGGATTCCTGCAAGGGAGAGAATGATCACCTGGAGACCGTAACTGTGCATGATCACCGATTTCTCCACCCCAATTGCCTTGAGTATCCCTATCTGTCTGCGGTTATTGAGGGTCTTGATCATGATTACGATGAAAAGTACCACGATAGCGATAACGAGACTGACGAGCATGGATATGAGTCCAATGATGGAGAAACTTGCCAGGGCCCGTCCGATACCCTTGTTCAAAAGATCCTCCGTGGTCTGTACTTTCTCCCGTAACCCGTACTGCAGGATCTCATTCTTCACAAATGTCTCGGAATAGTCTGGCTTGACCCGGACGGTGATATAGGGTGCGTAGTCCAGAGGTTCTCCCACCACTTCTTCCATATCTTCCCAGGTGACGATCACCCGGTTGTCCATCTCAAAGTTGCCGGTCCGAAAGATCCCCTTGACACGGTATTCTTTCTGGAAGCCATTGCCGAACTCGACAAGAATAGAATCCCCGACTCGCACGCCCCCCAAGGAAGGATTGAACTCATCTTCTTCCGGAATATTGGGGGAGCCGGCCACCAATTCGCCGATGATCGCTTCTCCTTTATCGCCATCGCCGAGGTAGCTGCCAGCGATCATGGTGGTATAGAGAGGGGATACATATTTCTCCTCCCTCGGTCGTATCGCGTGGATGGTTGTTCCGAGCAATCTTCCCCTGAATTTCAGAGTCGCCCCCATCTGATAGTGCGGCGTAGCTCTCTCGACACCCGGCATGCCATTGACCTGGGCAAGGGTGGTATCGAGGTCGGAGATGTACTGATCTCCTTTGGCTGGCTCGATCAGGATATTGGAGGTCTGGTAGGCCACAATCTGCTCTTTAATATCCACCCCAATACCGCTCATCAAGGCAGGGAAGAACATCATATTGGTGAAGACCATACTGATGATGAGTACGTTGAGGAGCATGCTGGACCGGTTGCCCCGCACGAGGGAGCGCCATGCAAGGAACAGGGCAACTCTCAACTCTTTTTTAGCCATGGAAGTGCTCCAGAACCATTCTTTCTTGGAAGATACCAGTAGCGGTATCCAAGGAATCCCCCAATGAGGAAAATTCCTCCCAGCGGCAGCATGATTCCCGCCCCCTCACTGGGAAGAACCCGGATCGACATGGTGCGGGTGAGGGTGTGCGAACCAGTGTCGTCAACATACGCAATGGTGATATTATAGGAGTATGTTCCACCCTTTCCCCCATCCAACATGAAGATCGCTGGAGCATCGTTGCCTGGCTTGATCTTTCCGATGAACGCTTGACGGGTCCCGGTCATGGGCAGATCTACAGTTGCTGCCACCTGTTTTGCTTCCCCGGTCCCGGTGTTCTCAATACGGATGGCAAGATCGAAGGGTTGGCCTTCTGCCACCCTGCGGGGACTAGTATCCACAGATACAAATCCCAGCTCTGCCTGACCTTCGAACTGGATATCAATCGAGGTGGTCCGTTCATAGACCTCGCCATCCACGCCGGTATAGTCAAGGGTTACGGGAATGCGTGCCAGTCCAGAACTGGTTTTTCTATCAGAGACCAGGATCAGATCGACACTCTTCTGCTGACCCCCGCTAATCATCCCAAGGTGATACAGATCGGTGTTCCGGGGAGCGATCGTTGTGCTAGCGTTCTCAATCCGCACGGTCACCTCATCGGCGAGGAGCTGGCCATCATTCCTCACATTAAGCCTCACTGGAATTTCATCGCCCGGCTGCACAGAATCAGGAATAGAACTGGTCAGGATCAGGATCGCCTGTCTCTGGACACCGATGGTGGAATTCACGTTGACCGGTACCGGGAATCGCACATTGGTGCCATCCGGGATGTAGATCCACACTTCGGGGAAGTACATACCGCTCTTTGCAGGTGCCCGGATTAGAAAGGTAAGCTGCATCGACTGGCCGGGACCCAGAGCACCGACATGATCGTATGTTCCCTCGATCACTTCTAGACCATTGCCGAACATACTCACCGTATCAAAAATCACGGAAATGTCTCTAATCCGTGAGGTAGTAGTAGAACCGGTATAGCCATTATTCACCGAGGTTTCTGTCATGCTCGCACTGGTTGCGGTATTTTGCATCACGATGGTAATCATCCCCTGTTCTCCCGGGAGGAGCACGGTCGGGGTGACTTGGTAACTCGCGATGGTAATGGTTGGATCACCGGCCGCCGCTGTCACTGCGGGAGAAAGTGCCGCCAGTATGCACGGTACTATCAGCAAAAGCAGTAGCCTGTTCATCCGCATGCCACACTGTGTATTCTTGTGTTGCCTCTGTTCTGTCATACGCATTATCCCAATTCTTTATGACTTCTCAGGTAATTCATAATAGTATATAAATATTATCTACTTGTATAATAGTCTTATATCATAATCTTATATGATAATCTTGCATCATAAACTTTTATTACGTAATAAAACACATAAGATCGGTGAATATGGTGTCTAGTAAGGTACAGGAAGACTTTACCCACATCAAAAAGATCCTGCAGGAAAATCCGCAGGGAATGACCATCACCGACCTGGCCAAGATCCTCGAGCGGACGAAGAACACGGTCGGAAGGTATATGGGTATTCTGCATGCTTCCGGGCAGGTGGAGATACGGTGTTGTGGGACGGCGAAGATCTTCTCCTTATCGCAGCGGGTTCCCGTTGCGACCATGCTCAAACATACCCGGGACCTGATGATCGTACTCGATAAAGATCTGCGAATTCTTGATATCAACGAACCCTTTCTCTCCCTTCTCAACAAGTCCCGGGAGGAGGTGATCGGTAGCAACATCGAATACCTGTCTCTCGCTGATCTTTCTGTCCAGGAGCTCATCGGGAGCCTTGCCACCGCCATTAGGGAGAAGAAGATGCCGGAGGATCTCTCCATCAGCAATGAGACGGAGCACTTTTTCAAGGCACGGATCCTCGAGACGCTGTTTGAAGATGAGAGCACGGGATTTACAGTAATTCTTATCGATCTCACCGAGCACAAACGGATGGACGAGCAGTTGCAGGCCAGTGAGAGACGGTTCCGGGACCTGGTCAATCTGCTTCCCCAGCCGGTCTTTGAGGCCGATGCGGACGGAACTCTCCTTTTTGCTAACCGGCAGGCGTACCTCACCCTGGGGTATGCACCTGAGGAGCTGTCGGGCAGGATCCAGGTGCTCGACATGATCGCACCCGAAGATCGGGAGAGGGCGCAGAAGAGCATCGCACGTATGCTCCGCGAGGGGATGCAGGGGAAGGAGGAGTACACCGCCCTGCGCAAGGACGGGAGCCGTTTTCCCATCGTTAACTATTCTGCACCCCTCTACGAGGGAGACCGGATCGTGGGATTCCGAGGGATTGTCATCGATCTCACCCCTCAGAAAGAGGTGGAAGCGGCGCTGCGCAGAGAACGTGACTTCATCGATGCGATCCTCCACGTCCTGAATGCCCTAGTGCTGGTGCTTGACCGGGAGGGGAAGGTGGTGAGATTCAACCATGCCTGTGAGGTTCTTACCGGGTATACCGAAGAAGAGGTGAAGGGGCGTCCATTCTGGGACATATTCCTAATTCCCGAGGAAGCTGATGAGGTGAAGAAGGTCTTTGCCACGCTCGTGGGGGGTGCCACCACCCTGCAGCACAGCAACTACTGGGTGACCAGGAACGGTAAACGGATATACATCCAGTGGTCCAATATGATCCTCCGTGATGAGAAAGGTATGGTCACCAACGTGATCAGCACCGGCCTTGTACAGACCAGCTAACGCACACTGAAACCCATGAGAACCACGCACATAGCTCCTCCTCATCTTCCGTCCACCGCATGATGCGAACGGGCATGGTGGTGCGGGTTGTTTTTTTGGGATTAAGTATTGTATACAATTCTGTGCTATCTTAAAAGGTTCAGTTTGATATTAAGATACATTTTCAAACGATACGCAAAAATATGAGAAGTGAACTTGGCGTTTAACTACCCCACCGAATATTCATGGAGGTATTTTATTCTTGCCATCCCTCTCTCTCTCCATCATGTATCCATCTGAATAGTTGAAGTGCCCTGGCTGCGGTTCGAAATGGATCTATGAGGATGGCGGGAAGGGCTGTGGGAGTGCCAGTATTGCTATTGCTTGTTTGAGGTGGAGGAAGACAGGAAATGATCGAATTGGTAAAGTTGCAATTCACGACGCTGAGGCGTATCGGATACTCTCTCTTGAAAGTAGTGGCAAAAAATAATCGGATAACTTAAGAATAAACTAAATAGACTTTCCGAATGATATCTTGATGGATGAGTAACATTATTCGATTTCCAGATTCCATGAACCTAGAAACGGTAAATGGTTTAAAACCCGCCACGAAATTCCTC
>JAJRCM010000037.1 GCA_028678965.1 Methanomicrobiales archaeon
CGATGACCGATCCTCACACGCCACGCTGAATGCGGCATCCTTGACGGAGGGGGCAAAGTGGAGGGCTGAATGGACCAGCCGGTCAATCAGGTCCTGCCGTTCGCCGCGATACAGCACCCACGCCCCTGGTTCTTTCAGCGAACCGCAGGTGGGGCAGTAGGTACAGGTGATCCGCGGATCAATCCGGACCCAGGGAACCTCTTCTCCCTGGCAGACCTCGCATAACCCATCAGAAGGCTTCCCGCAGCGGGGACAGAAGGTATCCTGGATTCCCATGGTCAGAGGGAGTAGATCTGAGCGTGGGGAACGTCCCCGATCATGATGCAACCTTGTTCATCGACCAGTTCCAGCTCCCTGGCACAGGAGAGAGCCCGTTTTCCCATCAGGTTGATGCAGGCAGCTTCCCGCATTGCCTGACGCACCTCGTCCCCAGTGGCGAGTTGGTTACCGTAAAATGCCTCGGTAATCTCCATACGAAGACCCTTCCACTCCAGCGTGGTATTCAGGAGCTCGCGATCACACACCGCGACGATATCCCCTGCGGTGCGGGTGTGGTGCACTTTCAGGAACATTGTACCATTCATAGGGGCGGGTACGGTAAAAAATCTAGGGTAGTGGTCAGGGAAGGGTGATCTCTATCCCGTAGACTGACCGGGGGATTTCCACATGAATGCGGTGGAGATCCTCCTCGGTAATCAACCCCTCCGCGAGGAGTTTCAGGCTGATTCGGGGGACCGACTTTGGCCCGATTACCGCTCCAGGTCGCGAATTTTCGTCCATATAGTCACTCTCCATGGTGAACCATCGCTTTTTGCGACAGAGGGAGGGAATCGCCTCGTGCCGGGCGATGAGCGATGGTACAAGGGGGGTCTCCGGCACCGCGAAGTGCTTCACCACCCGCCCCAGCGGGATGCCCACCCGCTCAGCCATCCCTGCGATGTCCTCGCACGGACCGCTCTCCGCGTGGATCTGGACCGCACAGGCACACTCCTTCCCCAGGCACAGCGCATGGAAGAGCACCTCATTGGAGGCAGCGAGAATCTCCGGGCTGACTGGGTAATGCGGTCGCCCGCTCTTCAGTCCGATGGCTGTCCCTTCCCGAACATAGGATGCGGCACGATCCAGTGCTCCCTTCATCAGGTCAGTGGCTTCTTCCAGGGACTGGTACTCAAGGAGACGGGAGATCTCTGCCGGGTGGACGCCCATGAGTGGAAAGGCCGTGACCCCGATCGTTTCAATAGACGACGCTACCTGGATGATCTCCTGGAAGATGCTCTCAAAATCATGCGGTGAGGAGGGTGTGATACCACTGGACCACGAGGGTTTGGTCACCAGTACCATGTGGGTACCTCCGGCCCGGTGGAAGTCTTTTACCGCTTCGAGCCCCCTCCCGTTCCGAAGATCGATGTGAATGTGGTCATCGATGATAGGATAGCGGGGTGCCTTCATGATCCTCCTTTCAGTCAGGAGCAGGCCGGTCGCAGGGGTCCAGCGCCACGATCGACATCAGCGGATATCCCCCTTTGTAAGCAAGGGTGGCACGGCAGCAGGCATGACCTACTCGTGTCGATAGTTCAACGTCAAACAGGTCACCCTTCACCTCACTGTAGCCAAAGGGATTGGAGATAATCCGGTCATGGACCAGGCGGACCTTCACTCCCGTTACGAAGGGCTGGAGTGCGACGCTCTCTTCAATCGCCCGCTCCAGCGAAGAGGCAGTAGCGATTGAGATGGGCGCCCCCACCCACTGGTGGTAGAGCGCTCCGAGCTTGATCCCTGCCTCGAATGCCGCTTTTTCGCGGTCACTGATCATACACCACCATCTCCCGCTGCACTCTTTAACTCGTGGGTAGTGGGGGTCAGATCAACTGGATGATCCCATGCCGGGGTTCAATAGCCTCTCCCTGACGGATCAGCTCCTCAATCTGCTTCTGCACCTTCTCTCTCTCAAAGCCCTGAGAGACCACCGCGTCCACCACCGCCTGGATGGGAGCTTTGTTCCCACTCTCCGCCCCCAGAGTTCGGATCGACTCCTTGATGGTGCGTATCATATCCCGGGTCTGCTTGGGAATACCGGTGATGACTTTATCGATATCGAAAACACCGGTCTTGGGATCATAGGCCACCTGCCGGAGGCAGGCATCGACAATCCGCACCACCCGTGTGGCGTCAGTCTTCTCTATGGTATCCGAGAGGCGCATCCGTGCGCTGGCCTCTGCAAGCCTGACCAGCGCTTCCAGCTGGCGGGCGGTCACCGGCACCGGTTTGCTGGGATCAGCGAGGCTTCGGAGCCGAAGGTAGTACTCGATCAGGGTCTTTTTCGCTTCATCGGAGAGGGTAGGGTAGCAGTTCCGCTTGGCGTAGGCAATGTACTTCCGCAACAGCACCGGCTCGATATCCGGCATCACTGGCTGGAGTTCACGCTTGATGTACTCCTGGTCGATGCCAGCGATGGGTTTCTTGGACTGGCGGACGATCAACTCCCCGACACTGTGGGCTTTCAGGATATGTTCCGCGATCGCTTCATCGCGGGTCACCTCCGGCTGGTCAGTCATGATGAAGATCAGATCGAACCGTGAGAGGAGCGAGGGGGGCATGTTGATCTGATCAGCGATAGGTGACCACTGGTCAAATCGCCCCATCTTGGGGTTCGCAGCACCGAGAAGAGCACACCGTGACTTCAGGGTGGCGGTGATACCGGCCTTGGCAATACTTATTGTTTGCTGCTCCATCGCTTCGTGAAGAGCGCTCCGGTCTTCCTTCTGCATCTTGTCCAGCTCATCCACCGCAGCGATCCCCATATCAGCGAGCACCAGCGCTCCTGCTTCAAGAGTCCACCGTCCGTCACCAAATTCGTCCTTCACTGCGGTAGCAGTGAGCCCCGCAGAGGTGGCGGACTTCCCGCTGGTATAGATGGCCCGGGGGGAGATCTTGACAATATAGCGCAGCAGCTGGCTCTTCGCTATACCCGGATCCCCTACCAGCAGGACGTGAATATCCCCCCGCAGGTGAGTCGCATCGGGCATCTCCTTGACAATACCCCCGAACAACTGGAGGGCAATCGCCTCCTTCACGTCCTCATTCCCGTAGATGGTGGGGGCGATGGAATGGATGATCTTGTGCTGGAGATTGTCATCCTTTGCGAGCTCTTCGATAGCTTTCTCATCTTTCTCATCGATCTCCACCTCCTCAAACTCCTTCTCCGCGATTTCAAGGGAATTTCCATCAAGGTAGATTTCGAAGAGGGTGTGTTTGACGCCACGGATCTCTCGCTGGACGGAGCGGAGGATCCCATTGACGATGACGCGGTCTCCTGGTGCGACCTTTCCGGTCAGGTCATCGGTCACTTCGATGTCTATGGACTGTGGTTGTTCCCCGCCACGGAGACCTTCCGGCGATTCCTGGATCCGGATCTTCTGTGAATCAGTAAATCGTGACTGACTGGTGACGAGCTCCATGCGGGTTTTCCGTTCACAGGTGGGGCACTGGTCAGGCTCGATGAAACGGCCGTGGCGCTGTGATTCACGGACGATCTTCTGGCAGACCGAACACCGGAATGCGGCTTCGGTGATACGGGGGCGCACCTCGGTGATCTTTCGCAGGATCCCCTCCATGGTGATGAACCGGTTGATATCCTCTGATCGGATGTCCCTGATGGCAGTCTTTCGGGGGAGATTCACGAACCGGACATTGATCCGGTCCTTATCGGTATCACGGAACGGCCCAATGGCGATCAGGGTATCCTTGACATCCCCGATTACTTTACCGGGGGTATCGAGCAGCGCATCGGCAAGGGTGAGTCCCTCCTTACCGGACCTCTCGATCTTGCGGTAATCAAGGGTAAGCGACCGGGTGTGGGGGAACTCCCGCTGGAGATCGGAGAGTTCCTGTTTGAAGTGACGGCGGAGGATTCCCTTCCAGGTGTCGCGGATATCGCTCACCACCGCGTCGCGCTTCTTTGCCATGGGAAAACCTCACCTGCTCTCCCGTGAGCTCAGGACGAGACGGGCTAGGAGAGCCTTCATCTGGATGTCGCTATTCGCCCCTTCACTCAGTCGGTAGTCAGTCTCACCGATGTGGTCAATAAACCGCACCTTGAGGCTTTCGTCCATCTCCCGCTGGACGAGGGCACGATAACACTGGTTGAGGAGCTCGTTGGGGGCAATCCCCCGTTCGGTGAGAAGCCGTTCTAATAGCCGCTCTGCACCCTCGAAATCCTGACGGATGGCAAGATTGAGAAGGGAGGTCACTTCTTCCGGCCTCGCGGTCGAGGTGATGGCATAGATCGTCTCTTCCTCAATAGTGGGGGAGAGAATTGCCGCTCCCTGGAGGGCATTGATGGCACGTCGCATATCACCCTGCGCTACATAGACGATAGCGTGCAGTGCCTCCTCCGTCACCGTCAGCCCTTCATGGGTAACAATCCGCTGCAGCTCTTCGATAATTGAATCCGGATCCAGCGGGTTGAACCGGTAAATCGCGCAGCGGCTCTGGATAGGATCAATGATCTTGGAAGAATAGTTACAGGAGAGGATAAACCGGCAGGTCTGGGCATAGTTCTCCATGGTACGGCGGAGGGCGGCTTGTGCGTCCGGTGTAAGGGCATCTGCTTCATCGAGAAACAGGATCTTAAAAGATGCATCACCGAGTGGGGAGATACGGGCGAACTGCTTGATCTGCGTCCGGACCACATCAATTCCCCGTTCGTCAGAGGCATTCAATTCACGGAAATTGATGTGCCATGATTCACCGAAAAATTCTCGTGCCAGGGAGATAGCGGCGGTGGTCTTTCCCACCCCGGCACTCCCCGTAAAGAGGAGGTGAGGCATGCTCCCCTCCTTCACATAGGATTGCAGGCGCTTTACGATCTCCTTCTGCCCCACCATGTCGGCCAGGTGATGCGGCCGGAACTTCTCGATCCAGATGGTGTGGTCCCCCTCCATGAACTCCCCGTTCCTCCCCGGATCCCAGCTGGTTACTGTGATCATGTATTAGAGGCTCCCCATAGAAATATAATGGCAGTGACCGTTCCCCGGAACTGTGGAGGACGGAGTATGGCTCACAGACCACCAGGAGGAGAAGGTGACAGGAGAGGCTGCAGAGCGGGTCTTTGCATGGGAATTCAATCGATCGATGCACACTATCGAGCGAGGGGACCCACCCCGCACAGGCCTCCTCACCATGACCGGTGGCTGGTGTTACCGTACTTTCATCGTGGGTGCTTTGATAGAGGTCCAGGGAGGGGAAGGGCAGCTGCAGCGGGCACACCTCGCAGATCCTACCGGGGCATTTGTTATCATTCCCCGACAGCAGGGGGTTCCGCCAGCGAGCACCCTCCTGGATATCGCTCCCCCGGCATTCATCGCCCTGACCGGCGTGGTACGGATGAGCGGGGGAAGAGGGGGGCGGAGAGCGTATATTGAGCCAGAGGTGGTGGTCCCTGTCGACCGATCAGCACGTGACCGCTGGGTGATGGTCACTGCTGAACGAACTATCACCCGGCTTGAAGCGCTGTCCCGGGTGCTGAAAGGGAGCGGTGACCAGAGCGGTGCGACAGAAGCAGTGAGAGCCTACTGCCTCACACCTAGGGATCTGGATAGTGTGCGGGAGATGGTGGAAGAAGCGCTGGTGACGGTCAGTCCTGCCGCAGAAGCCACCGCTGCGGTAGTACTAGATCCCCGTGAGGTGGTGCTCGCCATCATCGCCTCCCGTCCTTCCTCGGTTGCTATCGGAGAAGTGGTGGGAGCAGCGGCACAGCAGGGACTGGGAGAAGCTGAGGTCCGCCAATGCCTCCTTACACTCCTTGAAGAAGGGGAGTGTTACTCGCCGCGGAACGGGTACATTAAACGGTTGTAACACGATGCGGTTTGAGTTTCTTTCCGAGGGACCTGCGCTGGTGATAGAGAACCAGATACGGGTGGTGGTCATCGCTGACCTCCATTTCGGTATCGAGGCAGAGCTCTCCCGTAAGGGATTCCACTTCCCCAGCCAGTCACGACAACGGGTCGCGCGGGCGTGCACGTGCATTGAGAAGGCGGACGCCGACTGCCTCATCCTTCTCGGTGACGTGAAGCACAATGTCCCCCTCACCAGCCGTCAGGAGTACCGGGAAATTCCTGCTATTCTCGATACCTTCAGAGATCTTCTTCCCTTCAAGGTGACCCCTGGAAACCATGATGGGGGTATTGAACGATTTCTCACCACGGATGAGATCCTACCCATTCGCGGAGGAGTGATCGATGGGGTGTGGTACCTCCACGGGCATACCTATCCCAACCCTGCATCCCATGGTGGGTATCTCGTCGCAGGGCACTACCACCCCATGATTGCCCTCTATGATGAGGTTGGTTGTGCCCTCTACGATCGGGCGTACCTGTCCGGAACCCTTGATACCGGGTGTTTTAAGGGAGAGACCGCTGAAGCGAGTAGAGACACCCATCTCCTTCTCATGCCGTCATTCAATGAGCTCACCGGGTGCGATATTCTCCATTTGAAGGACTCCAACCTGGGGCCGCTCTCCAGGTGCCTGCAGATGGACGCAGCTGAGGTATTTCTTACTGATGGAACGTATGTGGGAACCGTGGGGTCTCTGAGTGATGCCCGTCCTTGAGAAGCTTGACCCCCGGGTGAGGGCGGTTATCGAGAAACGGGGATTTGAGGATCTCTCTGAGACCCAGACCCGGGCAATTCCGTGCCTGCTCGAAGGTCGCCATCTTGTCCTGATTGCACCAACCGGCACAGGAAAAACTGAGAGCGCGATGATACCGGTCTTCAATGCCCTTGTGCAGCAGGGAGGTCCGGGAATCAGAGCCCTCTATATCACACCCCTGCGATCCCTGAACCGGGATATCCTCTCTCGGATGGAGTGGTGGTGCAAGGAGCTGCACCTCACCATCGGTGTACGGCATGGGGATACACCCACTGCGATGCGGCGGCGGCAGGCTCTCTCGCCGCCCGATCTCCTCATCACCACGCCGGAAACGGTGCAGGCACTCTTCATGGGTGTACAGTTGCGCAAAGGGCTGCGCAATGTACAGTATGTGATTGTGGATGAGATCCATGAACTGGCGGGGAGCAAGCGGGGTGCGCAGCTCTCCATTGCCCTTGAGCGTCTGGTAGAGTACGGAGGGGAGTTCCAGCGGATTGGTCTCTCCGCAACCGTGGGAAATCCCCATGAGATCGGCACCTTCCTGTGCGGTGCACGCCCCTGCACCGTGGTCAATATTCCTGCAGCGCCCCACCTCTCCATCGGGGTGCGTTATGCGGGTGAGGAGTTTTCCGCACAGGCAGCATCCGTCGGCACCTGTCTTGACCGTTTCCCCTCCAGCCTGGTATTCGTGAACACCCGGGTAACCGCAGAAGCATTGGGACACCAGCTCTTTGAACGGGGGGATGTGGAGGTGCACCACGGATCCCTTTCCCGTGAGGTGCGCATCGATGCCGAGGACCGCTTCAAATCAGGAGCGATCAGGGCCCTGATCTGCACCTCCTCCATGGAGCTGGGGATCGACATCGGTCATGTGGAGCACGTCGTGCAGTTTGGATCCCCGCGGGAGGTGGCCCGGCTCATCCAGCGGATTGGCAGAGCCGGTCACCGGTTGCATGCCACCTCGCACGGCACTATCCTCGCCGTGGGATTTGACGACTTGTTGGAGTCGCTGGTCATCGCCCGCATGGCCCAGTCAAATGAGTGCGAGAATGTCGTCCCTCACACCATGGCGGCAGATGTACTGGCCAATCAGGTCGCCGCCCTGGCAGTGGAATATGGGGAGATAGCTCTCACCCGGGTCAGGACGATAATCGGGCGATCCTCCTGCTATTCGGCACCAGAGCCTCTTCTCGACGATGTTATCGGCCAGATGACGACACACCGTCTGATCCGGGTAGAGGGTGAGCGGATTATACGGACAGCGAGAGCACGCCGGTACCTGTCCGATAATCTCTCCATGATCCATGATGAACGAAAGATGTCTATCTTCGATATCATCGCCAGGAAAACCGTCGGAACATTGGATGAATCTTTTGTCGTGAGCTGGATCCACACTGGGGCAGTTTTCATCACCAAGGGACAGCTGTGGCGAGTACTGGATATCCAGGAGGATAGGATCATGGTCGAACCGGCACGGAAAACGAAGGGAGAGCTCCCGTCCTGGGAAGGAGAGCAGATCCCGGTCCCCTGTCCGGTTGCCCGTGAAGTGGGAGCCCTCCGCAGGACTGGAGAGTTCGAGCGGTACACTTCTGAAACCTCGTCCCTCCAGTTTCTGAAGGAGTTTATGCACCGGGCACAGGTGGAGCGGTCCCGGATACCATCTGACCGGTTAATCACCATTGAGAACTCGCCGGATGGTGTGGTATGCAACACCTGTTTCGGTCATAAGGTGAATGAGGCGCTGGCGCGAGCGCTCTCCATCCTCCTCTCAGCCCGCTATGGAACGACGGTGGGGATAGAGATAGGTGCCTACCGCATCCTCCTCCGCCTCCCTTCGACTATCGGTCCCACAGATGTCAAGGAGTTGCTCCTCTCCCTTGCTCCTGAGTATATCGAGGGGGTACTCACTCTGGCACTCAAACGGACCGCACTCTTCCGCTGGAAGCTCGTCCAGGTCGCCAAGAAGTTCGGTGCTATTGAGCGGGATGCGGACTATGAGCGAATCAGTATCAACCGACTCATCGACC
>JAJRCM010000171.1 GCA_028678965.1 Methanomicrobiales archaeon
AAAATACATTTATTCATATTTCCACTGAAGAAATGAAACGAGGTTCTTACCCGTTATTCATATAAAAAAAAATCGGACAGGTTATTTTTAATGCCTTCTCGGCCGTCGTGTCCGCCGTTCAAGGTAGAATGTGCGAATGGCGAGCAGCACACCGATGATCACGACAATACCCACAAGGCTCATGAAGATGAGACCGGTATCAAGTTCCCGCTCCATGGTGAGGGTGATAGTTGTGGCAGGGGATCCGAGCGGCAGGTCCTTGGTAAGTGAGCTCGGCCGGTAGCCATCCAGAGAGGCCGATATGTTGTGTACCAGGCCTGTTTTCAGGCTGGTGCTGACCTCTCCCTGGGCATTCGTGATACCATCCTGCTTACCATCAATCTGTAGTGCAGCACCTTCAATCGATTTCTCCTCTGAATCCAGGACACGGATGGTCACATTGGTAGCAGCAAAGATGAGCTCAACAATCACTTCCTCGCTATGGCCGCTGATGTTCTTCGTCTCTCTCCACAGCTCGAATCCCTCACCCTTGACCTCAATGACGTACGATCCAGCGGCGAGGGTGGCAATCCCGATCCGCCCGAACGCATCGGTTTTTCCCTTCGGGACGGTATCGATAAAAACGGTCGCTCCTTCCACCGGCCGGCGTTCTTCATCGAAGACCGCAAAGGAAACAGGGTAGACGGATTTGGAGAGGGAAATTTCTAAGAGGAGATCCTCCCCGGTGAGATATTTCTCCAGCACTGCAGTCTCATAATCGGGCTTGGTAACGACAATTCGGTACTTCCGCTCCCGTTCGATGGCAAGGGGCAGCCGTCCATCAGGCCCTGTGGTGCCTTCGACAACAGTGTTGATGGTGACGGTTGCATTCTCTATAGGCTGCTGGGTAGAAGCATCAAACACCGAGAGGATGAAAATATCGTTACGATAGAGCCAGTACTGCAGGGTCCGTTCACCGGCACTCAGGTCGACTGATTTTATCACCGGCTCGTACCGGGTGGACCGGATCTCAATGGTATAGATGCCCCCCGTTTTAAGGGTGAATTGGGCCTCACCCTGTTCATCGGTCTGGGCTGTTGCCGAGAGATTTTCTCCCGTTACCTTGACGAATGCATTGACCAGCGGCTGGAGGGTCTCCCGATCGTAGGCAACGATGGTGATCACCTCGCTCTTTCTGGTCATCTCCACCGTGAGCGAGGTCTCAGTGTGACTGACGAGGTTGATCCAATCGTCATAGCCAACTTTTGATGCCTTCAGGTAGAAGCTGTCGTTCAGGGCATGGGAGTACCGGTACGTTCCATCTGTTCCGGTCTTCCCCACGTAGTCACCGTTGACCGAGATCGCGACATCACGGAGCGGGGTATTGTCTGCATCATCAAGAACTGTGATGTTCAGAGTCGCAGCCTGAACCGCACAGGAAAAAGAAATTAGGAGCGGGAGAAGGAGAATGGAGCGGGCTCTTTCCATATATGGATATCTGCATTCCCTTCATTTGAGACCATCGGTTTATACCCAGTGCACCTGGGGGACCCGGTCGACGAGCATCCCTTCTACGACTACGGGCATGAGCTGCCGCCCCACTTCAATCGCCTTTTGCAGCCGCCAGCTCCGTTCCGCGTATATCGTAAAAATTGGCTCGCCTTTTGCCACCTTCGTCCCCTTCTTGGCGTGGATGTAAATCCCTGCTCCACGGTCATGGGGAGCCCCTGCTGCCCGGGCAATGGAGATAAGGGACTTGTTATTCAATTCTATCACATAGCCAGACTGCGGGGCATTCACCACAAACTGGTGCTCCCCCGGAGCAATGTCCCCAGACGCAACTTTGGGATTGCCCCCCTGGATCTCGATAATCTCCCTGAATTTTTCCAGCGCCTTCCCATTCCGCAACAGCTTCTCTGCGGTATCATAGCCGTGGTTCAGGGCTGCTTTCCCCGACATCTCAAGGAGGATACCGGCGATGGAGAGGCTCTTCTGGATCAGGGAGTTGGGATTCGTCGCTCCTTCCAGCACCGCGAGAGCCTCTTTGACCTCAAGGCAGGGGCCGATACTATGCCCCACGGGAGATTCTCCGTAGGTGAGGGCACACTCCACCCGCATATTGAACCGCTCCCCGAGCTCCATAAACTCCCGGGCAAGCTTGCGTCCTTCCTGGACATCAGGTACCTTGGTATTCCTCCCCACCGGGATATCGATCACCACCACATCGGCACCGACGGCATATTTCTTAGCCATCACGCTGGCAAGCATCTGGCCCCGGGCATCGATCTTGAAGGGATACTCCACCATGATGAACCGGTCGTCAGCGGGAGCGATGTTGGTCGCACCTCCCCACACGATAACACCGCCCACCTTCTGGGTCATCTGCTGCACCTCGCTCGCGGAAAATTCGACCGGGGCGAGGACTTCCATGAGGTCAGCGGTACCACCGGCACCGGTGATTGCCCGGGAACTGGTTTTTGGGATCCGCAGACCGCTCGCGGCGATGATGGGAACGACAAGCAGAGATATTTTATTCCCTGGGACGCCACCGATGGAGTGCTTATCGACAATGGGTTTGGTGGTGAAGGTCAACCGTTCGCCGCTATCCACCATTGCCCTGGTGAGGTACTCCACTTCGTCCATGTCCAGGTTATGGATGTAGCTCGCCGTGATGTACGCCGTGATCTCCGCCGGTGAAAGGGTATCGTCAACCACATCCTTCACGATGGTATACGTCTCTTCTTTGGTGAGGCGATCTCCTCTCATCTTCTTCTTGATGTAATCGAGCGATGCCGGTCGTTCTGCATCCCGCACCTCAGCCGCCTCCCCATCAGCGAGATGGAGCCGGCTGTTGGTCACCGCGTAGATTCCAATGGTTCCCCGTTCGATGAGTGTAGAGGTTCTCGTTACCACGGCAGTGGCAGAGAGCCCCTTAGTGTAATTTGTTACCTGGACCCGGTCACCATCGAGCACCCCAATATCGCTCGCATCGAGCCGGTGGAGCAGCACGCCCCGTGTGCCGATATCAATCAGTTTGACAGTGAGTTTCATGGATCCCTTATCCTCAGTCAATCAGACGAATGATTAAGTTGTACTGGGGCTGGAAAGAGAATAAAATAGCTCTCCGAAGACCTGAAAAACAGACGAGTACCTGAAGGTGACGTCGTTCAGAAGGGATCGATAAAAAAAAGATTGGGATTAGTGTCTGCGCAGTACCAGCACCGCAACAGCGCCCAGACCGATCAACGCAATCACCGCACCAAAGCCAGGTGTGGTGGTGGGCGGAACGGTGGTGGTGGGCGGAGCAGTGGTCACAGCGGTGGTGACCGGTACGGTGGTGGGCGGAGCAGTGGTGGGGATCGTGGTGGGTGGCACTTCGGAAACCAGGAAGGTTCCGGTGGATGTGGCTCCGGTCTCAATGACCTCCACGTTGATGATGTATTCGTCAGGTTTGAAGGTAGATGTGTCAACTTCCTGTGACCAGGTGTTGACGTCACCAGTTCCCTTGACCACCTTGACGGCGTAGGAAGAACCAGCGAATTCACTCGCTGTTCCCTTTGCAGTTGGTACGAAGGTGGCCGAGGTGATGGTGATAAGAACGGTGTCGTCCACCGCGTTGTTGGTGGTACCTTTGAGTGCGAACTTGTCACCGATATACTTGTCACTGACGGGGTCGATGTCAATCCAGGGTTCATCGAGGATGAAGGTGAGCTTGACGTAGGAATCGTCAATCCGCGGGTCATTCAACACATCGATGAATGCAAAGGCGGCGTCAGATCCCATGAGCCTGTTTCTGCCAGCTAAGTAGAACTCTGGTATACCGACCTCCTGAAGTTGAC
>JAJRCM010000172.1 GCA_028678965.1 Methanomicrobiales archaeon
AAGGTGCCTACCACGGGGACGTTTGATAGCAGGCTCCTCCTCCTCATCCTCCTTCTGACCGCGATCTCCGTGGCTATAACATACCTCATTCTCACCGGCTGGTCAGGGATCGCAGCTTCCGCGGTTGCTCTTACCATGCTCATCACCGTCTGGATGATCTTCTTTTTACGTGCCGGTATCGAACGATGACTATCTCCCCACAGTTATACTACCTCCAAACACCAAAGGATTGGTATGCACCAGCTCACCTGCGTTCACTGCGGGGCTCACTACCGCCCCGATGAGATTATCTACCAGTGCCCGCGGTGCGGACATCTCCTCGCAGTGGACTATGACCTCGACAGCCTGGCGATTGACCGGCGCGAGTGGCAGAAGCGTCCCCTCTCCGTGTGGCGGTATCGCGAGATCCTGCCGGTGCGAGGTACCCCAGTCACCCTGCAGGAAGGAGGGACTCCGTTATACCACTTAACAACCCTGGGTCGTGAGCTGGGGATCCGTGAGCTGTACGCCAAGCACGAGGGTATGAATCCCTCCGGCTCGTTCAAGGACCGTGGGATGACGGTGGGGGTGAGCATGGCCCTGGAGCTGGGAAAGCGGACCGTGGCCTGTGCGAGTACCGGTAACACCTCGGCAAGCCTCGCTGTCTATGCGGCAAAAGCGGGGATCCATGCGGTGGTTCTCCTCCCCAGTGGGAAGGTGGCGCTGGGAAAGGTTGCCCAGGCTCTGATCCACGGAGCGAATGCGATCAGCATCCGTGGCAACTTCGACCGGGCACTGGAGATGGTGCACGAACTGTGCACGACCCACGGGCTGTATCTCCTCAATTCCATCAATCCCTACCGCCTGGAGGGTCAGAAGACCATCGGCTTCGAGGTGATCGACCAGCTGGGAGGAACCCCCGACCGTATCGTGCTGCCGGTGGGGAACGCAGGGAACATCTCTGCCATCCACAAGGGACTGCGGGAACTGCGGGCGCTGGGTATGATCGAGAACCTCCCGCGGATGACCGGTATCCAGGCAGAGGGATCACAACCCATCGTGAACGCCATCAAGCGGGGACTCTCCGAGGTGGTTCCCGAGCAGCACCCTGAGACGGTGGCCACCGCGATCCGCATTGGGACCCCGGTGAATGCCGAAAAAGCACTGGTTGCGATACGGGAGACCGGTGGAACTGCGGAAGCGGTGAGCGATGCTGAGATACTCGCCATGCAGCAGGACCTTGCGCGGAAGGAAGGGATCGGGGTTGAACCGGCCTCTGCTGCCTCGCTCGCAGGAGTGAAGAAGCTCGTCGCCTTGGGCGTGATCGACCCTGATGAACGGGTGGTCTGTGTGGTGACCGGTCATCTCCTCAAAGATCCCGAGACGGTGGTCCGTCAATGCAAACCTCCAATCGAGATAGATGCCGACATGCCCTCCTTGTGCTCTGTGCTGCGCTTGTAATCCTCAGTTGCGGTGCCGGTGCACGGACAGCAGACTACTGGGTAGCAGAGAACGGGAGCAGCTACCACGCGGAGGTGACGGTGGAGCTCACGGAAGAGTATATGTGGTGGGAACTCGGTCTCCTCGGAGAGCGGATCCCGATAACCCCGGAGAACGTCACCCTCCGCAGCAACGAGAGCAGCTGCAATCCCTGTCCGTTCAACGTCCCGAGTCCCAACCGTATCACCTTCAGCCGGGGGAACTACACAGTGGGGTTTGATAGCCGGATCCGGGACAACCACATTCTCACCGAGTTTGAGGAACCCACCGATGTGCGGGTCGTCCTGCCTCCTCCGTTTGATGTGCGCAACCCGCTGCTGGGTACCATCAGCTCGGGTGGGGTTGCGGTGGAGAGAGCGAACGGGTCGGTGGAGGTGCGATGGAACGAGACACAGTATATCGAGGCCCGGTTCTATGATCCCTTCCGCGAGACGCTCCTCACCTCCTTTTTTACGTTCTGGGGAGTGATAGCGGTTGTCCTCCTCCTCCCCTTCCTGCTGATGCGCCGTCAGCGGCGGGGATAACCTGCCTCCCTCTCCCTCCAGCAGGATAGAACCCTCACAGAAATAGAGCACGTATCAACTCTTCAGCACAGGATCCAGCACGAAGTACAGAATATGAAAATAAAAGAGAGTTTGGGAGGAAAACCCTCCGCCCCCCCTTGCAGGGAACTTCGAATCCCGCACCGTTATTTCTTTACCTTGATATCCAGGCCGAACTTTTCAGCATTCCGGTCAGCCTGCGCCTGGATAGTGGCAATTTCTGCATCCTGGCGAACAGGCTTGAAGAGGTGCCTGAACCTCTTCTGGACCTTGAGGTACTCCTCGACCGGTTTCCTGACGACCTTTTTCACCTTGGTGACCTTCCCATCCATCATCTCGTAGTTGACCCAGAGCCCGGTCTCCACAGCGAGCTTTCCCACATGCATGGTCTGCTCGCTCTCGAATCCCCAGCCAGTGGCGCAGGGGGTGTGCACCTGGACATAGCACGGACCCGGGGTATTGAGGGCCCGTTCGATCTTCTGCATCAAATCCGCCGGGTAGGAGATGGATGCCGTTGCCACGTACGGTGCCCCGTGGGCGGCGAGGATCTGGGGCATATCCTTCTTCGGGCGTTTGTTCCCGAACGACCGTTTCCCAGCAGGGCTCGTGGTGGTACTGGCATCGTAGGGGGTGGCACCCGACCGCTGGATGCCGGTGTTCATGTACGCCTCATTATCGTAGCAGATGTAGGTGAAATCATGACCCCGCTCGAAGGCACCGCTGATACACAGCATCCCGATATCAAAGGTGGCACCATCGCCCGCGATCACCACGACCTTCTCCGACCTCCCCTGCCTCTTTAACGCTGCTTCAATGCCGGAGGCAACCGCAGACGCATTCTCAAAGAGGGAGTGGATCCACGGTACCTTCCACGCAGTCTCCGGGTAGGGAGTGGAGAAGACCTCCATACACCCCGTGGAGGAGACGATAATACTGTTCGTTCCCACGGCCTTCAGCATAAGCCGTGCCGCGATGGCCGGGCCGCATCCGGCGCAGGCCCGGTGCCCGCACTCGAAGAGCTCCAGTGATCGGTCCACCATTCACAGCACCTCCGTGCGCAGTCCGTAGAACATATCCCCTTTCCCCTGTACTACCAGGGCGGTGATAGCCGCTATATCCTTCTTCCTGATATCCCGTCCTCCCAGTCCCACGATATAGTCAAGCACCACTATCCCACTCCCGTAGAGAGCATCCTTGACCTCGAGGCCAACTGCTCCCTTGGATCCGAGGGAGATGTTCCGGTCGAGGACGGCGACCCGGCTTACCCCGTCAAGCGCTTTCTTCAGTTCCATGGTCGGGAACGGGCGGTAGGTGCGCAGACGTACGAGGCCCACCTTCTTCCCCTCACTCCGCAGCTCGTCGATGGCATCCTTGATCGTTCCACAGACGGAGCCCATGGCAACGAGCGCCGTATCCGCATCATCCATGCGGTACGATTCGACGAGGGATCCATACTCCCTCCCGAAGTGCTCACCGAACTCCTTTCCTGCCTGAATAATCACCTCGTTCGCCCGTTGCATCGCCTGGTCGATCTCGTACCTGAACTCCATGTAGTACTCTGGGGTTGCATACATCCCAAAGGAGATGGGATCTGCAGCATCCAGCCGCTGGTAGGGTTTGAAGGGAGGCAGGTACCCGTTGACCTCCTCTTCTGTGGGAATATCCACCGGCTCATAGGTATGGGTGAGGATGTACCCATCGAAACAGACCATAGCGGGGAGGAGGACCCGGTGGTCCTCGATTGCCCGGTACCCGATGAAATGCAGGTCCGTTGCCTCCTGGTTATCCTCGGCATAGAACTGAATCCAGCCCGAATCACGGAGCGAGATGGAGTCCTGCTGGTCGTTCCAGATGGAGAGCGGAGCACTCATCGCCCGGTTGGCGATGGTCATGAGGATAGGCAGGCGCATGCCTGCCACATTGAAGCACACCTCATACATCAGGGCGAGACCCTGGGAGGTGGTCGCCGAATACGTCCGGGACCCCGCAGCGCTGGCACCGAGGCAGGCAGAGAGGGCAGAGAACTCACTCTCCACGGTGATGTACTCGCTCTCCAGCTCCCCGTCAGCGACCATCTCCGCCAGCCGCTCGACAATATGGGTCTGGGGTGTGATGGGATACGCAGCAATCACCCCGGGGCGGGAGAGGCGGACGGCATCTGCCACGGCGAATGAACCTTCCGTGATCTTCAGCATCCTATTTCTCCTCCTTCCTCATCTCCACATCCTCTGCCGGGCACTCCTCCGCACAGAGCCCGCATCCCTTGCAGTAGGTGAGATCCGGGTAGTAGTACTCGTCCTCCCGCTGTTCGACACACCCCTCGGGACAGATCAGGATACACTGCCCGCACTTCGTGCACTTATCGTGTTTGAAGTCCGGTTTGAAGGTCCGCCAGGCACCGGTGCGGTTCCCTCGTGCCTTTCCGGGGCGGGCGGTACATCCAACGGAAAGAGGCATTCAGGTCGGCCCCCCGACCATCTCAAAGGTTCGCTTGGCTGCTTCGATATTCTTCTCGGCAAGTTCCTTTGAGAAACGGTGCCGGAGTGCATGCTTGAGGGCAGTAAAGGTTATCTCGCCACTCGCGGCGGCAAACGCCCCCATCAGGGCGGTATTGGTGATGGGAAGTCCCAGCACATCGAGGGCAACCTGGGTCGCATCGACCGTTATCACCCGCACCCCGTCTGGTATGGCGGCATCAATTCCCCGCCCGGTATTGATGATTGCAATCCCTCCCTTCTTCATACCCTGAAACACGTTCACATCCTTGATGAGCGTGCTGTCCTGCACGATGATATAATCCGGTTCATACACCTGGCTCCGCAGGCGGATTTTTTTATCGCTGAACCGGACAAACGCCTGGACCGGTGCTCCACGGCGTTCCACACCAAATGCCGGGAATGCCTGGGCGAACACCCCGCTCTCAAAGGCAGCAACGGCGATCAGTTCGGCGGCAGTGACCGAACCCTGGCCACCACGGCCGTGTATCCGTAGTTCTTTCACGTGAACCCCCGTATAATTTTACATGATTAATAATATAAATTCTATTCTCTTTGC
>JAJRCM010000038.1 GCA_028678965.1 Methanomicrobiales archaeon
GCCACCCTGCAGCGGGGATTGATACTCGCTACCCGGTTCACCAGTGATTGGGTGGCAGATGCAATCCCGCTCATCCTGCCGATGAGGTTCAACGCTGTCCGTTCTGTACGCAGAATTGCTTCTGCAGGCCCTGCAACCTCCAGGAGCGTGGTCCCGCTCCCCACCTGCTGCCCATCGCAGCACAGCATACGGACCTCAAGGCCCTGACTGGAGAAGAGCTCCCGTGCCTCTTCCAGGCCGGCGACCACCCCCTGGTCACGGGTCCGGATGGTGGCCACTGCCCGAATCCCCTTGACCACTGCCTCTGAGGTGATATCCCCGCACGGAGCGTCTTCCTCCAGAAATGCCAGGAGATCATGGCGGGTACTACCCATCACCTACCCCCTGCCGATGGCAATCATCCGCTCGATCGCTCCCCGAGCCCGATGCATCAGATCCTCGGGTAGGATCACCTCGTACTCTTCATGGAGGAGCGATCGATAGACATCCGAAAGCCTGGTCTTCTTCATCTCATGGCAGATAGCTCCGTCTTTGGCAATGAAGGTCCGGTCAGGGAATAGCGTACGGAGCCGATGCGCCATCTCCTTCTCCGTAAGGACCGACCATGAGCGGTGGAGCAGAGCCTTCTGTACCATCCCCCCAGTGGAAGCAATGTAGTCTGAGGCTTGCTGCACATCGATATTGCATTCGGGATGGCAGATGATGGTCGTTCCCTTCTGCCGTGCTTCATCGACATCCTGGAGGGTGAATCCAGTATGCACATAGCAGTAGCCGTGAGGCGGTACAGGTATGAGCCTGGTATTCGGAACCCTGGCCTGGACATAGGCTGCGAGGTTTGCGTCAGGACCAAAGATAACCTCCCGCTTGTTGAGTGCTTCCACCACCCTGACCGCGTTGGCAGAGGTGCAGACCACATCGGCGACGGCCTTGCATGCGGCGGTGCTGTTGATGTACACCACGATGGCTGCCTCTGGATGCTCCCTCCGGGCGGCGAGAAGATCCTCGGGAGTGAGCATGTGGGCGAGAGGACAGGTAGCGTCCTTGACCGGAAGGAGGACCTTTCGGGCAGGATTCAGGATCTTTGCTGTCTCTGCCATGAAGTCCACCCCGCAGAAGACAATAATCTCCGCATCGGTGTTCTTTGCTTGTACTGAAAGTTCCAGGCTATCACCCACCACATCAGCCACCGCCTGGACCTCCGGTCGCTGGTAGTTATGGGCGAGGATGATGGCCTTCTTCTCCCGTTTCAACCGGGCAATGTCGTCCCGCATACGGTCAGGTTCCTACCACCAGGGGGTTGTCCAAGTTGCGCAGGAGGGTGAGGATGGAGAGGGCTGCGAGATAGCTCGTTGCGGGATTCTCGGGACTCGGGACATTGGAAACCCGGATGCTGATCTCACCGAATGGGCCTTCTGCCTGGATCTCGTGGATGTTCCGGTCAACCGCGGGATCGACCCAGATCTCGACATCTGCATCCTGCCCAGCAGCAAGACTCAACGCCACTGCCACATTGATGTTTTTTGGGAATTCCCGGATACAATCTGCAGCCTTCCCCTGGAAGATCAGCATTCGGCGATCGGTGCTCATTTTCAGGGAAGCAGGACTTTTTGTGGTCCGCAGCACCAGTCGGTTCATCCCCGTGATGCGACCCACTTTGAGATTGTCCAGGCCGGCTATCGCCCCACTGGGAACATAGATCTTCCTCCCCGACTTCCTGGCTGCCCCGACAAGGCTCTCCCGGAAACCCTTCTCAGAGAGGGCCCCGGCGCTGAGGACCACCAGATCCTTGCCATGGAGGAGGACCTGCTCACCATAGTCCAGAACCGCATCCACCGATGCAGCTTCGACCACCAGGTCAAAGTCACCTTCAACAAAGCTCTCGAAATCGGCGTATGCCCTCGCTCCACAGAGCGAGGCGAGTTCTCGTGCCCGTGCTGGAATACGGTCATAGAGAGCTGCAATCTTCATTCCCGCTGTATTGGCCACGATAAGGTGACCTATGTTCCCACAGCCCAGGAGCCCAATGGTGACCATTGCTTCTCAGTGAGAAGTTCGAACGATTAAGGGTTTTGTTCGCCAGTCACTATCTGCCCGAAAGGATAATTCCCCAAGACTATATGCCCCCACTTCCACCTTAGCTGTGGCATGGATGGTCAGACGTGCGGTGGAACGTGCGGTACGCTCGAGTCCCTTCACAAGCTCGCCAGGAAAAAGGTACACCTTGTGTCATACGGATGTACCTACAACCTGGCAACGACCCTCCGGCTTCGGGATGTGCTCCTGGCACAGGGATGCATCATTGTACCGGAAACGAATGCTGACGTGGTGATTGTCAATACCTGTACGGTTGTGGGCAGGACCGAGCAGCACATACTCGCCCGTTTACGATCCATCACGGCAAAGGAACTGATCGTGATAGGCTGCATGGTGCGGACCCAGATGGATCGTATCTGTGAAGTATGCTCACCGCGGACCCTTTCTGACCATAGGATCAATGCATGGTCTCCACTCCCCGGGCACCATGACGGGAGGTGCGATTGGGGTGGTACAGATTGCTGAGGGGTGCCTCGGTTCGTGCAGGTACTGTATCACCCGCCAGGCACGGGAGAGACTCCGCAGCCAGCCGGAGGATGTCATCTCCGCAACCGTCCGGATGCTGGTCAAACAGGGTGCCAGGGAAGTGCAGCTCACCGCGCAGGATGTCGCCAGCTGGGGAATCGATCGGGGGCAGTGCCTTCGGGATTTACTCAGTAGGCTGCTGGACCTTCCTGGTTCCTTCCGTCTCAGGCTGGGAATGATGAATCCACGCACGCTTCTTCCCATCATCGATGATCTTATTCCCCTGCTTTCCCATCCGAAGATGTATCAATTCGTGCACGTACCGTTTCAGTCGGGATCTGATGAGATTCTTACCGCCATGGATCGCAGGTATACAAAAGAGTAGTGTCTGTCCATCAGTAAAAAATTGCGAACCGCGTATCCGAACCTGTGGTTGAGCACCGATATCATCGCCTGTTTTCCTGGAGAGAATGAGGCAGCCTTTCATGACACCGTCGACCTCATTAAAGCGATACGACCGGATAATGTCAATAGTACCCGGTTTTCCCGAAGACCCGGGACGGCAGCCTGGTCGCTTCCTGATATGCTGGAACGGGTCAAGAAAGAGCGTTCGCGTCTCCTCACCGAACAGTGTACAGCCATCTGTCATCAGAAAACCGGCTATGGATTGGGCGGACACTACCGATTGTCGCTGTCGAGGAAGTAAAAAGAGGATCGGTAACCTGCCGCACCCTGGAGTACCGGTCGGTTGTGATTCATGAGCCGCTATTGATAGGATGAGAAGGAACGGTACGGGTGACCGGTGAGCGAACCCATTTCCTAACCGGTGAATTACTGGAAGCCCGAGAACCGGTTGCTCCCCAGGCAGTCATTCCCGGCGCCAGAACGCCCACCAGTGTTTCCGGGGTGCAGGGAGGGCCAGGAGTACCCGGTCAGTGAGCTTCGCACATTCCCCCCGCAACCACCCTATCTCATCGGATTGTAGTTTTATCACCTGGTTCTTCCCCTCCAGCTCGTGCATTAACCGCGTTACCTCATCCCTCATGTGGTCCAGATCACGGAGTAATGTATCATCATGTGTAGCCACAGCACTGTCATCCAGGGCACCTTGACCCTTATATGACGTTTCTTTCGAGGCTTCGGGATGCTCTGAAACCGGGAATTCTGCATGTTGTTCTCCCTGTGTAAGATAGGACTGGATGGCAAGTGCCACCCACCGGGACCTGGATATCCCACGCTGTGAGGCAGCATGATCGATTTCCTTGACTACGGTATCATCAATCGTGGCGGTGATCTGTGCCATGCAATGATCAGGTACCTGTATGCACACTTCATGTATATCCACATTACTCTACAGCATACCTCAAAGAAGATCATGTGCATATCCTGGACTACACATCAACATCCATATATGTGAACGGAGCAGACCTTTATGGTGATAGGACATGGGCGACATCATCGAAGACGGCTACCAGGCACTGCTCGACCGGATCAATACGGCAAAGGAAAAGATCGCCACCTCATCTGAGGCTATTCAGAACGAAGAAGCCCTTCTGCTCGATCGAATGGTGACTATGACCGCACCCTTGGTGAAGGAGATCGGACTCTCACTCCTGAGACGAGGGAAAACGGATACCAAAGGAGAGGTGTATGATGCGGAGTACTACAAACAGAAGATGATCGCCCTTGGAAAAACGGATCCAGCAGCTATCCAACCTGGGGATATGGCTAAAAAAATCACCGACCAGTTCTGTATCCTTGGTGAGGACGGAGTTCTCTACGAACTGATGTACAGCTCAGATGGATTTTTCATTAATTCGTACCTCAATCCCCTCACCCCGGCAGATGCACGTGCCACGTATGGGAATGAGCCGGCGTTCATGCTCTACCATGCGATGAAGCAATACCTCCAAGGGCAGGAAGAGCTGGTTTGTGCCCTGGAAAAAACACTGAATTTTATTCACGGATCCCACTGAGTATCCAGATCTGAAGAAATAATTGGTCCTATTTCCAGCCAAAGAGGGGGACGGTTGGTTTCAGGAGATCGTCATCACCAGGATTCTGGATAGAGAGGGGATAAGTGCGGGAGTGTACCTTCCCCGCGATATTCTGGTAGGTGACCAACACCCGCACCTCACTCACCATACTGGGAAGAGCGAATGAATACTCAGCGTCAGCGGCAAGCGACGGTACATCAAACTCAATGTTCAGCGGTACAAGGGTGACATGAATCTCTTGTGCGATGTCATTCCCCCGGTTGACAAGAGTGATGGCTTTTGCGTTCTCCCCCAGACGGACAATGATATCAGGAAGGTGGGTGGTCTCCCCCATAATCTTCGATGACATAAAAAATACGATGAGGAAGACAACACCGATGGCGGCAAAGAGGGGATCGACGAGGAACAATACAACGGTGATGATACCACCGGCAATGAAAATCCCTGTGGTGGTATCCCTCTTGAATGACATGATGTTCCAACTCGTGAAGTGTGAGGATGGGCCCGATGAGATTCGAACTCATGACCTCCCGGTTATCAGCCGGGCGCACCACCGGGCTATGCTACGGGCCCGAGGCTGTTACCCTATAGGGTTTACCACATGAGTTATTATACATTATGAATGAAGAGCTGATTGAGTCTTTTCAGGTGCCGGGAGCATGTCACGACGGTATGTACTGGGAAACGAGGCAATTGCCCATGCGTGTCTCGAAGCAGGAGTGGATTTTGTCAGCGGATACCCGGGTACTCCATCATCTGAGATCATCGAGACCCTCATCCGTTTCAAGCCCTCCTTTCATGTCGAATGGTCAGTGAATGAGAAAGTGGCGCTGGAGAATGCCCTTGGAGCCTCATGGACCGGCGTGCGGACGCTGGTCACCATGAAACATGTGGGGCTGAATGTGGCGGCAGATCCCCTGATGACCAGCGCCTACACCGGGGTGAAAGGGGGGTGTGTCATCGTCTCTGCCGATGACCCGTTTGCCCACAGTTCCCAGAACGAGCAGGATAGTCGCTGCTATGCAAAATTCGCCAAACTCCCCTGCCTTGATCCGTGCAGTGTTCAGGACGCCCATGATATGCTCCGCGATGCGTTCTCCCTTTCCGAAGAACTGGGTCTCCCGGTCCTCTTCCGTCCCACGACCCGTATCTGCCACCAGAAGAGCGATGTTGAACTGGGTGAGGTGGCTACCGAACACCGGAAAGGATCGTTCCAGAAGAATCCCCAACAGTTCGTGGTCATCCCTGCCCATACCCGTGTTCTCCACCGCCGCCTGAATGAGAAGCAACCTCTGGTCAAGGAAACACTTGCCCGACGCGGTTATTTCAGCACCGATCTGAAAGGGAAAGATGCGGTTATCGCGAGCGGGATTGCAGCAGCCTATGCGAGGGAGATCCTCCCTCCCGGCACCTCCTTTATCAGAATCGGCGCGTATCCCATCGATGAACGATGGTTACGGGATGTGATCACGGCCCATGAACGTGTTCTCGTGATGGAGGAACTGGATCCCATGGTGGAAGAGGCGGTCCGCCAGGTCGCGGGGAGTACCATCGTTCACGGTAAGCTCGATGGGATGGTGCCATCGGAGGGTGAGCTCTCTCTCCCCCTCACCTACCGGGCACTGACCGCTGCTGGCTTCATCAATGCCACTGACGTCCCCCTTGCGCCAGTTCCTGCCCAGGGAGTCCCTGTACGGCCACCCATCATGTGTGCGGGCTGCATGCACCGTGCCACCTTTTTTGCCATGAAAAAAGTCTTCAAGGACGGGATTTACCCCAGTGATATCGGCTGCTACACGCTCGGACTCCAGCTGGGTGCGGTGGACACCTGCATCTGCATGGGTGCCTCCATCACCATCGGGAGCGGTATCTACCATGCCGGGGAAACCCACCCGATCGTGTGCACTATTGGGGATTCCACCTTCCTCCACACCGGCATCCCCGGCCTGATGAATGCCGTCTACAATGGGGCTTCGATGGTGGTGGTAATCCTCGATAACCGCACCACGGCAATGACCGGTCACCAGCCTCATCCGGCAACCGGATCCACTGCCTTGGGAGGGGAGACTCCCCCTGTCTCCCTTGAGGCAATCTGCCGTGCCTGCGGGGTCCAGTACGTGGAAACCGTGGATCCCTACGACCTCCCTACCCTGACCGCTGCATTCCAGCGTGCCGCAGAGTATACGGGCGTCAGGGTCGTCATCGCCCGCCAGCCATGTGTCATCATTGCGAGGCGTGCTGGCATCCAGCGTCAGCGTTATATGGTAGATCCGGAACGGTGCACGGCCTGTGGCTTGTGTGTCCGGTTCGGCTGCCCGGCAATTGAGACAACGGATGAGATAACCACCATCACTGACCTGTGCAGTGGCTGCGGGGTATGTGCCCAAATTTGTCCCCAGGGGGCTATCATGAGGGAGGCCCGCACATGAGCGACGTCTATAACGCTCTCATTGTGGGTATCGGGGGACAGGGGGTCGTCCTGGCCTCCAATGTGCTGGGAGAGGCATGCCTAGCGGAAGGACGGACGGTGCGGTGCTCTGAGACCCACGGCATGGCCCAGCGAGGAGGTTCGGTGGAGAGCCATGTCCGGATCAATGGACGGTACAGCCCCCTGATCCCTCCCGGCCAGGCGGACCTGCTGATCTCCTTTGAATTGCTGGAGGCGCTCCGCTACCGGCATTACCTCAAGCCGGAAGGTACCTTCGTGGTTAATGAGTACCTGGTGGTCCCCACCTCGGTCTATGTGCAGCGCCTTCCTGTTCCCCAGAAAGATGAGCTCCTCGAACAGCTTCGGGGGGACCGGTTTTACCTAATCGATGCCCAGGCACTGGCCAAAGAGGCCGGCTCTCCCCTCACCCAGAATATCGTGATGGTGGGGGCAGCATCCACCCACCTGCCGCTCGCCATCACCTCACTCCACGAAGGGATCAAACGATGGGTCCCAGCGAAAACCCTGGAGATGAACCTCAAAGCATTCGACTTGGGAAGAGCGGCTACCACACGATAAATCATGAATATTTTTCGCTCTGATGAAACCACCAGACACTGTTTTCATACGGTGCTAGGACAGATCATACTCGAGGTATCAGGAGGTGGTTCACCCCCGTTTTCCCCCCTGACTCAGGACAGAGCCCATGTAATTCTCGTAATAGGAGGTATGGGAGCTACTATCCCGAAAAAATCGCCACGCTGAGGGAGGGAATTGAACCCTCGAGGGGCGGAAAGCCCCACAGGCTCTCCAGGCCTGCGCCGTACCGCTAGACTACCTCAGCACCACTGCCCCTGTAGTATTACATGCTGCTTTTTTTAATCCTATCCCTGTTGGGTGGGGGGCATCGTTCGTTTCCTCCACCCCCGCTGATACGTACCCTCCTTCATGACCACTGCCCGGGGAGCAGCGACAAACCCGCTGGTCATCGAGGGAAGGCTCGATGAATCCACGAGAGCAGTAGCTAGGCAGACCAGCTCTCCTTGTTCGGTACAGATAGCAACGGTTTCGCCACGGGAGAAGTGATGGGAGGACAGGATCCCCGGCACCGCGAGCATCGCTCCATGACAGAGCGCATCAACCGCGGTGGATCGGATAGTGATGGAGGGGAGATCACTGACTGCCACCTCAGGAGAGAGGATGAGACGCTGGAGCAGACTGGTATTCCCCGCAGCAGCTTCCTCCACCGCCTCCTGGAGTTCATAGAGCGAATGCGTATCCCGTTCGGTGAACGACCCTGACCGTGTCCGCCGCAGCTCCTCCAGGTGTCCCCCGCACCCCAGGAGAAAGCCAAGGTGATGACAGAGTGATCGGATATAGGTTCCCGCATCACACTCAACCCGCAACAGGGCTAGTCTCCCGTCCCGCTCCAGGATCTCGATATGGTGGATACTCCGTATCCTGAGGTTCCGCTTGACTGCTGATCGCCGAGGAGGACGCTGGTAGATGCGACCGGTCAATTCCCGGCATGCCTGAGCGAGTGCTTCATCCGATACCTCGCCATGGAGCCGGAGGGTGCAGACGTATTCCTTATCACTCTGGAGCAGGAGCGGGGCAAGCTTCGCCGCACGACCCAGCATGATGACCAGGAGTCCTGAGACCATGGGGTCAAGGGTACCGCTGTGGCCAACCGGTACATGAAGCATATCCCGCACCCAGGCGGCAACCTGGTGGCTGGAGGGGCCACGGGGCTTGTCGATCAGGACAAGTCCCGCTTCGGAAACAAGTGGAGATGACGAGGTCTCATGAGGTTCGGTCATGGGTATTCCCTTCCTGTGCCAGACGTGTTCCGAGATACCTGTTGAGAGCGTCAAGCGTCCCCTCCAGCGAGCCATCACCCGTCACCACCGCGGGTATCCCTCCCTCTTCCATGGCAGCTGCCGTGACCGTCCCGATGGCCATGGGAATGAGGCCGGGGCGGTGTTCCCAGAGAGCCGCACGGTATGACCCCACACTGGTGAAGAGGATCGCTCCTGCCCGGGCAGTATCAAGGAGTGTCCCGGTTGATTTCAACCGGTAACAATGGACTTCAATGGGAACTCCTCCTGCTCTGAGAATGGCATCCATCAATCCCGGATTGGGCACATCAGCTCGTGGGATGCCGACCCGCTTTCCCCTGAGCCATGCACCGAGGAAAGGAACGAAGTCTTTGGAATAAAAACTGGGCAGTACTTCCACCTTCTCACACCACGGAGCGAGCATGGCAGCGGTCTGGGGACCGATAGCCACGACTCTAGGCCAGGTGGTAATCAGCGGACCGAGCAGACGAGCGGGGAGCGCACTGGAGAAGAAGAGGCAATCAAAAGCACCCCTATTCGCCGCCGTAGCAAAGTCTCGCACCCTGTTCCACTGAACGTCTGCGGTGAGGGGTGAGACGGTGTAGCAGGAATGCCCATGCCGCTGGCACCGGACCGCATCATCTGCGTCCTTGCCGGCCACCCTGGTGATGGCAATCATCATTGGTGAAGTGTTCCACGTTGCCCCATATGATCATATCGCTTGATTACGCGAGAATCCATACCACGCGGTTTATTTCTCTCCTGTTCTAACCTCTTCTGTTGATCGTAGAGATACTCGCCGGGACTGTGGCAGGGGTGATGCTCGGAACGGTGAGTGGCCTAATCCCGGGCATCCATTCCAATACGATGGCGGGTATCCTCCTCTCCCTGCAGGGACTTTTTATCGCCCTCTTCGGGCCGGTCGCTCTTGCTGCGGCACTGATGGGAGCCCTCATCACCCACACCTTCCTGGATATCGTTCCTACTACCTTCCTCGGTGTTCCAGACGCTGATACAGCCATCAGTGTTCTCCCCGCCCATGCCCTCTGCCTGGAAGGGCACGCTGAAGAGGCTGTCCGCATCGCTGCCCTGGGGAGCGCTGCAGCCATCATTGCTGGTATCCCACTCTCCCTCCTGTTCTTTACGGTGCTCCCCATACTCCAGCCACTCATTGACTGGTGGATCGGCATCCTCCTGATTTTCATCGCCGGAATGCTCGTGATCCGGGCGGAAGCACCTGGCTGGTCGCTTGTCATCTTTCTCGTCGCTGGCCTTCTGGGGCTCTTCACCTTCCAGTATTCCTTCCTTGCCTGGCATACCATGGACAGTTCCGGTATCCTCATGCCCCTCCTCTCCGGCCTTTTCGGGCTCTCGGTGCTTCTCACCGCATCCCAGGGACCGTTGCCGGAACAGGGTTACCAGGGACTCGACCTGGACTCAAAAACCATCATGCGGGGGGGTATTCTCGGCACCTGTGCAGGTTCGATGGTAGGCTGGTTACCAGGACTCTCCA
>JAJRCM010000173.1 GCA_028678965.1 Methanomicrobiales archaeon
TGAAGGCAGAACGGAACTTCATTCGCACTCACCGGTTCTGGTAAGGCCAGTTCTACATGATATTTGCAAGGCGCTTCTCCAGAACATCGAGACCTCGCTTGATGTCCTCCAGAGTTTTTCCACCGGTCAAGATGATCTTTCCTGAACTAAAGAGGAGAGCAACGATTTTCGGATCACCGATTCGGTAGACGAGACCGGGGAACTGTTCTGGTTCGTATTCAATGTTCTCAAGGTTAAGGGTAATCACCACCTTATTCAGGTTGATGTACCTCCCGATATCGTAAGAACAGACAATATTGGTGATAGCTACCCTCGGTTCATCATATGTCGATACTCCTACCTCCTTGAGTGAACGGATGATGATAGCAAGCCCCTCGTTCAGATGATCCCGGTCTCGAATTCCGGTGAGGACGACCTTTCCCGATGAAAAAATCAGAGAGGCAATTTTTGGTTTTTCCAGGCGATATACCGCCCCGGGGAACCGCTTCGTATTCAGCTCACAGTTTTTTATTTTTCTGGACACGTCGGCAAGATCGATGGAGTCAGCAATAACCCCTGAAGCAACAATATTCTCGATCCTGAGTGATGCATACTTCTGGTCGTCCATTGATCATCTCTTATCCTTAAACGACCATAACAGTATCGATGACCTCCTTTATTTTACCTATTTAATGGCGTTTTTCGCTCGAATAACTCTTTAAAATGTCTTTTTTGAAGTTTTTATAGACCTTTATCCCCTGCCTCGTGAGAAGATCTGCCTGGGTGAATCAATCTCTTTATATAATGTTCCGATTCATATTTTATCAGAAAGAGGTGAATGACCCATGAATGCAGAGGATTACAAGAAAATCATCTCTCTAGCCATTAACCGGGAAGTAGAGGCCTACAGCTTCTACCGCGGCATTGCGGACAAGGTAAAGGATGCCAACCTCAAGAAACTCTTCACGGAGCTCGCCGGGGAGGAGACCAAGCACCGAGAGTTCCTCCAGGGCGTACTCGCTAAACCCGCGAAAGACTTGAAGTTTGATATCTCAAAGGACTACAAAGTCGCTGATGCCCTGCCCACCCCACCCCTCAGCACCGCCCTCAAACCACTCGATGGAATGGTAATCGCTATCAAGAAAGAGCTGGAGGCAATGCAGATGTACACCCAGCTCAGCAACCTAAGCACTGATGCGTCACAGAAGAAGCTCTTTTTAGAGCTTGCCTCAATGGAGCGGGGTCACAAAAGCCGGCTCGAGGATATTTACACCAACATGGCCTTCCCCGAGGTCTGGTAATTTTTTTTTATTTTCTGTATTCTTTTAAGGACGAATCCCTTTTCCTATAGCTGTACTGATGAGCAGAGCAATTCAGCTTTCATCCATGTCTGAATCCTACCTGACTACGACAACGTGGGGTTGATGTCATTGATACCTGAGCGAAGAAGGATCGCTCTCCACATGCCGTGAACTGGGGTAACCAGGAAGGGTGGGGAAGAAAAAAGTTCTTGGAGAACCCCAACCGGGGTATTGTTCCTACGAGATAATCCTCTTTTTTCTCACGAAGAAGTACCTTTATTTCATCCGTGGTACCATTTTATAGGTGCGCGAGGGTCGCCGAGCCAGGTCAAAGGCGATAGGTTCAGGGCCTATTCCCGTAGGGGTTCGTGAGTTCGAATCTCACCCCTCGCATTTTTTTGTTGCGTCGGTCCCGCTTTCCAAAAAATGGAGGAATATCAGGAGGATTCGTTGCTGATCGCCGCTGCATTCGTCTGGTCGGCATATAGTTTAAAGCCAATCACCGCGAGTGCGACGAGCACCGGCCCGAGAATGAAACCCACAAACCCCATGAAGGGGACACCGGCGAAAATGCCTATAATCATAAACACGGGATGTACGGCAACCCGTCTCCTCATCATCACGGGCCGGTAATAGAAATCAATCCAACCGCTCAGGAGAGGATATCCGATGAACATGACGATGAGTACCCCTTTGATGTCCCCAAGGGCCAGCAGGTAAAGCATGAAAAAGAGCAAAACCAGCTGGGCACCGATGAGGGGTATCAGCATGGCAAATCCGATCATGGTCGCAAACAGGAGCTCGTGCCCGAGGCCTAACATGTAAAAGAACGGAACGGCGAGGATAAACGCAATCAGGGCCGCTGATACCTGGATGATAATGAGGGAATAGATCGTATTTTCGGTGATCTCCGACATCTTATCAACGGCAGCTGACAGTTTCGGGGAGAGGTTCAGTGTTAACGCCGTCCAGATCTGTTCGCCGTAATAGATCAGCATCGAGAGCATGAGGAAGAGAATGATGATCTGGAGAAGGAAGAGCATCGGGTTCTGGGTCGTCGCGAGGAGGGTTTGCAGCAGCATCTGGACGAGCGTCTGGGGCATATGGGACAGTTGGTCTGCTGTGAACGTGGGTAGGAATGCGGCAAATCTGGTATTTTGCAGGCCCTTGACCATCGTGGTAACCATGGTCCCGATAAACTCGAGGTTGGCATAGAGCACGCTCGCTGCCAACGAACTGACGGCCAAGATCGCAAGGAGCACCCCGAGGGTGAGTAACGTGGCAGATACTGATGGCTTCACTCTTTGTGAAAACCGTTTGTGGAACGGCATGAGGGCAACAGCAAGAGCGATCGCCCACACAAACACAGTCATGAGCGGCCAGAATGCGATGATGGCGATAATGAAAACCGTACCGATGAGGAGCAACAGTTTCTGATCTTCACCGATCATCGAAATCCCCATACGGGTCAATTAAAGCTGGGAGATAATAAAAAACCTCTGTGATATGATGGCGATTTTATGGAGAGAACTGGCGGGCGGATACTGCGTCCCATTCCTTTGATGTATCGCCATGTATTTTTTCATGGATTCCTATGCTTGAAAAATCATCGTATATAGGAAATCTATAAATAATCCTCCGGGGGATGTTCCGTATGGCATCCAAGGACGATCTACGAGTCAAGGCGCATAAGGCTGTTGACGACGTCCGTGTGGCTGCTCACGGAGCAGTCGATGATGCGAAGGTTGCGGTTAAGAACGTGATCGATGATGTAAAGATCGAAGCTCATCAAGCCAGTTCGGATGCGAAGATCAAAGCGCACCAGGCGAGAGCAGAAGCGAAGAAGAAGAGGTGAAAAGATGGCATTATCTGTAAATTGGGGTGCTATGGGATTAGGCGCCGTAATAGCATTTCTGATCGGTTGGTTTATCTTCGGTTTATTGGGTGCGGTGATATTAGCTATCATTGTGATGATATTGTTGGGGATCATCAAAATTTAGAGGGTAAGGTCTCATTCCTGCCCCTAACTCTTCTCCAGCAGCTGGATGACTCTCTGGATTATTAACCCCTTCTTGCTCCCTCTCTTCCGTCCCTATGAGCCACAGCTGGGACACTTCACCCGAGGCGTCCTGGAGATTCCATGGCATTGAACCCCGTAGTTCGTGCATCAAACCCCTACTATTGCTACAATATTTATACAGGGAATGATATTGTTCTAGTAAAATGAGGTGACTTCATCGATGAAATCCACATATCTCGCACTGGTTATTGTACTTCTCTCATCCGTCATCATCTCGGCATGCATCACCGCTCCAGTCGGACAATCAACCCTCATCATCGCGGTCAAGGATGCTCCGAAGACTACTGACATTGGCACCATCACCTATCTTGGCTTGAACATCAGCGAAGTGAGTGTCCACCAAGCATCGGCAAATCAGACTATCAACGATACTGACGAGGAGATGACCACAGAAGAATCGAATGATACGAGCACTGGTGGTTGGACTGTGGTTGTCAACCAGACCCAGACGGTTAACCTGATGAATCTCACCAACGTGAGCCAGGTACTGGGTCAGAAAACGATGGATGCGGGCAGGTACACCCAGATACGGTTGAAGATCGATTCGGGGACCATCACGGTCAACGGCACTGATTACAATCTTACCGTTCCCAGCGGGGTGCTCAAGCTGAACAGAGGATTTGTCCTTGAACCCGATAAAACCTTGAGACTCACGCTTGACTTCAATGTCGAGAGATCAATCATCAGGACCGGAACGAACCAGTACAAGCTGGAACCGGTGATCGCAGTGCTATCTGAATAAGTGAATGGTACAACACCCTTTTTTCCATTTTTTTACCACATCCCCAATCTCTCCCTCGCATGCTTGTTAATCGTGAAGAGCTTATTCCTGCTTGTATTCACCGCTCGCTTGTTTCATTCGTTTGATATATGATGCAATCTCAGAGCATGCCGTATTCCAGTCATGAAGGTGCTTCTCAATAATGTCCACGAGAGCACTGCCAACAATGATGGCATCAGCTCCTCCTCGTATGAGCTGAGACACTTGATCCGGTGTGGATATGCCAAATCCCACAGCAAGGGGCAGATGTGTCCTCCCCTTCACTCGCTCGATGAGATGAAGGGCATCGGCGGACAGCTTTTTTCTGACACCGGTGACCCCCAACGTGGACACAAGATAGAGAAATCCTCCAGCCTTTGATAGAATTAGTTCCAGCCGTTTCGCTGAAGTAGTTGGGGTAACAAGGAAGATCTGATGGATACTCACGTCGTAGGCAAGCCGACTTGCTTCTTCTGACTCTTCCACGGGCATATCAACAATAAGGATGGCATCAAGACCTGCGGAGGAAGCTTCATGGTAAAAACGATCCATCCCCCTTTTATAAACGATATTAAAGTAGGTCAGAAGAACAATGGGAATCTCTGAATATTCGCGAATCTCACGGATAATATCAAAAAGGAGATCGGTATTCATCCCCCCCTGGAGGGCCCGCTCATCTGCCCTCTGGATCGTGGGTCCATCGGCAACCGGGTCAGAGAATGGCATGCCAAGCTCAAGAATATCAGCGCCAGCATCAATAACCGCCTTCGCTATCTGAACACACTTCGCACGGTCGGGATCCCCGGCTACGATAAACGCGATGAATGCGGGAGCAGAACGTCCTGCCAGCATAGTTTCGAGTCTATTCACGGTACCATCCCTTCCAAACGAGCGACTTCGACCACGTCCTTATCCCCTCGTCCCGAGAGGTTGATCACCATGATATCATCCTTTTCGAGTTCGTCCTTAACCTTCGTCGCCTGGGCAAGAGCATGGGCAGATTCAAGGGCAGGAATGATACCCTCTTTCCTGGAGAGCAGAGAGAATGCCTCGAGCACCTCTGTGTCAGTCACTGCCGCATACTCTACCCGGTGAGCATCCTTGAGCATACTATGCTCGGGACCAACCGCAGGGTAATCAAGACCGGCAGAGACGCTGTGCGTATTCAGGATCTGTCCATCGGCATCCTGGAGCACATAGGTGAGGGCGCCATGGAGCACACCCTTTGATCCGGCACAGAGGGAGGCACCGTGCTCTCCGGTCTCGAGACCTTTTCCTCCCGCTTCCACCCCGATGAGTCGAACATCGTCCTTGAGAAAGGGGTAGAACATACCGATGGCATTTGAGCCCCCGCCAACACAGGCAAGTATCACATCGGGCAGGCGACCTTCCTTAGTGAGGATCTGTTCCCTGGTCTCTACCCCGATAATTGACTGGAAATCGCGCACCATGCGGGGATACGGGTGGGGTCCGACCACTGATCCAATCAGGTAGTGGGTGGTCTTCACATTGGTGACCCAGTCACGGAGAGCTTCATTGATGGCATCCTTCAGGGTCCGGGTCCCGGTGGTGACGGGGATGACTCTCGCTCCGAGGAGGCTCATACGGTAGACATTCAGCCGCTGTCGCTCAATGTCCACCTCACCCATATACACCTCGACAGGTATTCCAAGTACCGCCCCGGCAATAGCAGTTGCGACCCCATGCTGCCCGGCACCAGTTTCCGCAATCAGTCGCTCCTTCCCCATGAACTTCGCGAGGAGCGCCTGACCGAGCGTGTTATTGATCTTGTGTGCGCCCCCGTGGAGGAGATCTTCACGTTTCAGGTATACCCTGCAGCCGAACAGTGATGAAAGATTCTCACAGAAAGTGAGTTTCGTCGGCCGGCCGGCATATTCGGTCAGGTAGTGATGGAGCGTGGCCATGCTCTCTTTGTTTTCCCGGAATCGTTGGTAGGCATTCTCCAGTTCTCCAAGCGCTCCCATCAGAGTCTCTGGGACATACTGGCCCCCATACTCCCCGAATCGCCCACGGGTCATGATACAACCTCCTGGCAGAGGGTGAGGAATACTTTTACCTTCTCTCGATCTTTTACACCGGGCGACCGCTCAACCCCGCTTGACACATCAACCGCATACGGATGAAGGAGATCTATAGCTTCTCTCACATTCCCCGGAGTCAGCCCCCCGGCGAGAATAACCGGGAGAGGTGACCTTCTCATCACCTCGCGGGCAAAGGAGGGATCATACTGCCTCCCACTCCCGTGACTGTCATCAATCACCAGTGCATCGCCATCCGAGGGCAATGGCTCACCCCGCCGTACCACATGGAATACCTTCACCTGATGCTGTACTGGCAGGGTGAAGGGGTGATAGAGCTGAACCGCTGTGGGACGGAGTGACAGTATCTCCTGGAGCTCATTCTGTGACGTGGTATGCGTGACAGCAACCGAAACAGTGGAAGGAGAAAGAGCTGCAAAGATATCGCCTGCCCTCTCTCGTGAGATCGATCTCGGAGAATCCGAAGACAGGATCACACCGATCGCCCAGGCACCGCAGGACTCCGCATACTGTGCATCCTCTACGCTGGTAATCCCACAGACCTTCACGCGGATACGAACCCCTCCAGAGTCTCGGTGGGATGTGATGACCGCATCAACGCTGAACCAATGAGAAAGGCGTGGCAGTACCCCTTCAGGTGCCGGATATCTTCCGGTGTCTGGATCCCACTCATGGAAATGATCGTGGTGTCCTTCCCTGCGAGGTGTGGAGAAAGTCGCAGGGTGGTTTCAAGGTCGATGTCCATGGTATCCAGGTTCCGGTTGTTGATGCCGATGAGAGTCGCCTCCGTTGTGTGGGCACGTTTCACATCAGTAAGGGTGTGTACTTCGACCAGGGGTTCGAGTCCGAGAGTGAGCGACAGATTGACATAGAGGGGAAGCTGGTCTTTAAGGATCCCTGCGATGAGAAGAATTGCATCGGCTCCCATCGCCCGCGTCTCGTAGACCTGACGCTCATCAATGATGAAATCTTTCCTCAGCACCGGGACGGGTGATATCCGCCGGACCTGCTTGAGAGTGGAGATGCTGCCACCAAAAAACGTCGGCTCGGTGAGGACCGACAGACCGATACATCCCCCACCAATCAGATCGGTGGCGAGGGGAACGGGATAGAATGAAGGTCGGAATGGTCCGCTGGTTGGGGAAGTACATTTCAGCTCAGCGATAATGGCATTTTTACCCCTGACAGAGTGAATTGCCCCGGCAAGGCTTCTTGGCTTGTCCGTGAACCTGCCGGAGAATTCCCCGGGGAGGTACGATACCCGCTCCCGCGTTGCCCCGAGGATGCGGTCAAGAACCACGACGCGCCCCCGTTTCATTTACCAGCCCTTCAAGCGCTCGTAATGCCCGGCCTGAATCGATGGACTCCTCCGCGAGAATGACACCATCTGCTATACCCCTGGCTTTCCCACCAAGGTAAATCGCAGCGCCGGCATTCAGGAGCACGATGTCCCGAGCGGCACCTTTCGTCCCTGAGAGAACCTCCATCAAAATTCGTGCATTGAGGTCAGCATCCCCACCCCTCAGGTCATGGAGAGATGCCCGCTTGATCCCGAAGTCTTCACTGTGGATCGTATAGGTTCTCGTTGCCCCGCTGGCCAGTTCCGAGACCCTCGTCATTCCGTGGGTAGTAATCTCATCGAGCCCCTCGCCGTGGACCACCATCGCCCGTTCAGTACCGAGGAGATTGAGGACGTGGGACATTTTTTCGGTCAGAGAGGGGTGATATACCCCCATCAGCTGGGCGGTCGCTCCTGCGGGATTGGCGAGAGGACCAAGCAGATTGAAGATGGTCCTAAACCCGAGCTCTCTACGAACGCCCATCACGTGACGCATGGCAGGGTGATAATACGGGGCATAGAGAAAGGTGATCCCGTATCGTGAGAGAGTTCTACATGCGATGTCTGGGTTGATATCGACCTTCACCCCGAGAGCTTCCAGGACATCCGCCGATCCGCATCTGCTGCTCACTCCCCTGTTTCCGTGCTTGACGACAGGCACTCCTGCGCCGGCCACAACGAAGGCCGATGTGGTGCTGATGTTGAAGGTGGAGGCACCATCTCCCCCCGTCCCGCAGGTATCAACCAGAGTGCTGTGGATCTCAGGTTTGATAGGGATTGCGTGCTCCCGTAATACTTTCGCGAATCCCGCCAGCTCTTCAATGCTCTCCCCCTTCATCCTGAGAGCGGTACAAAGGCTGCCCACCTGAGCCGCAGTCGCTTCCCCTCGCATAATCTGGTTCATCAATAGAGATGCTTCCTCTCTGGTGAGGTCCTGTTGTTCGATGATCTTCCCCAGTGCTCTCTGGATCATGACAATACCCCTGTAAGAAAATTACCAATGATATGATCCCCCTCCGGGGTGAGGATGCTTTCAGGATGAAATTGAATCCCATATATCGGAAACTGACGATGGCGAACTCCCATAATATACCCGTCATCGACGCTTCGGGCGGTAATGGCGAGTGTAGCTGGTATGGTATCGGGATCAGCGATAAGTGAGTGGTATCGTGTGGCGAGAAGCGGATTTCCGACTCCCGTGAAAATGCCAGTGCCA
>JAJRCM010000174.1 GCA_028678965.1 Methanomicrobiales archaeon
AACAGTGGGTTGATCCCCGATAGGCCAAACCCACCTTCCCCTATCTCCTTCTGGAAGGCAAGAGAAAGGTTTTGGGCTTCATCAGCATATCTCCCGGCCTCGATAGCCTTCCCCTTTGCACCGATGTAGTTTCCGCTTTTGATCATGTCATTTGCGGAGGAAATGCTCTGGGAGGCAAGATCGTATTTATTAGTAATGGCCAACACTCGGGAATCTGTCTTACTGATGCTCCGGTTCACGGTAAAGTACTCGATCTTGGATTCAACCTGCGACAGGGTCTGCTCCACATTCTTGATCTCGTACTGGGCACCAGCCTTTTCCAGCAGGCTGTAGCCGTCCGTTATGGCTGTACTCGCAGTGTCGAGTTGGTTCTGAGCTTGGGTAATGTTGGAACTTTTCGCTGAATCTGCTTTATTCAGGGCATTTTGCGCATCATTGAATTTTGCCAGTGCGGCAGAGGTATCTGCACCGGTCGCCGCAATAGCGGTAATATTCTGCTTCAGATATTGGGAATCCGCCCGTACCCTGGTGATCTGGTCGGCAATTTCTAGGGGATTGATTATTTTGCGCTCAATGATGTATTCGCCTCCCAAAACAGTGGTACCACCAGCCTGCTCCGTGATATGTAGCAAGGTGATATTCTGGGAGGAGGAGACCGCAGGTACCGTTCCCTCAAAGTCGACTTTTAGTATGATGCTTGTATCTGAGGGAAGCACCCAGCCGTAGAGGATCCAGTTACCAACGCGGTCCCTGTCAATCTGTATGTCTGAATACTGCTGAATTTCTTCGTTATAGGTCTGCACAACGCAGGTAGTATTTTTTAGATCGCTAGCAAATTGGATGTCATGCGAAGCGGATAATCCAACAAAGGACATCTCTAGCTCAATTTTTACCGGATCATATGCCTTGAGATCGGTCTTTGGAACAGTTACCTGTCTTACACTGAACGCAGAGGTGGTCTGGATAAGGGCACCCACTACCACAAGACACATTACGATCACTAACAGTTTTCTCATATCCCCTCCTCACTCAAACAGCGGTTCAATCCCATCATCAAACATTGTCGCAGGTTTTTTATCTTTTGTTTTTAGTACGTCCTCTTTTGTTTCTTTTGCGACGGCCATCAGTTCCTTGATGCGTGGGGCATTCTGGACCGTGGCAAGAACCACCACTGCAGCAATATAGTGACTGTCAACCGGGTAGTCTCCACCGCGGACCTCAACCCCGGAGATGTTCTCCTCCACCCAGCTCTTCGACTTCTCTACTCCCTTGCGGTCCATCTCATCAGGTGGCCCCGCAAGGAGCACCAGGGCACGCTGGGCTGAGGAGTAATCACAAGGAAGAGTGAGACGGCCGAGCATTGCACGCCGTACCAAGGAGATGATTTTCGCTGATTTATCCTCTCCCAGCAGCACCCTCTCCGTCTGGTCGTGCTTGACGACCGAATCCTTAATTCTTCCTAAGAAACCCCGGCGTTGCTTGTGCTGATTGCTCACTACTTCGGTAATCGCGTACCCCACCGAGCTGATCCCGCCGCCACGCAAAGTATTGATAATCTCACTGGAGTCAACAACCTTCTCCGCAACACCCGCTTTTGTCACCTCACCGGCACGGAAGAGGACCCCGAATCTCCTGACGATCTCATCATTCAGACGCAGGAACGCTGCCTTGATGCTCTCCCCTTCGTTCTTCCAGGCACTGTTGTCGAAAAGAATCGTATTGTCTGCCTCTTTGACGAGGGTGCTCAGGCTGCGGGCGGCATTGTAGGAGTACAACCGACCCTCCTCCGGCGCAGGGAGGATCCCCAGGACATAGACTGGCTCACGATAGATTCGCTTCAGGTTCCGAGAGAGAACCGGTGCTCCACCAGACCCCGTTCCCCCACCCAGGCCAGCGACGATCACAAAGGCATCCACATCATGGGTCCCCCGCTGGTCAATCGCACTGATGATGGTATCGATCTCATCAGCGGTGATCTTGGCGCCAGCCACATTATCCGTTCCCACCCCGTGGCCTTTCACCACCGTCTGTCCGATCAGGATGCGGTCCTTGAGCTCGATGTGCTGCAACCCCATCAAGTCGGTCCGGGCGGTATTGATGGCGATTCCCCTGAAACTTCGCTTGGGAAATTTTTTATCCTGTTCGATGAACATATCAACAACTTTGCCGCCTGCCTGTCCAAATCCTATGAAAAATACTCGCATAAATGTACTCCACGAAATAGGCTTCCGCTACGCCGATTATCTGATTTGGTATCAAATTTTATCAAGAGAGTTCAAAAACTTTCTTATGCGTTTTTTTCCTATATGATATGCGTACGATATGGAACTATGCATCGTCGGAGGAGGACTGTGCGGGTTAACCGCTGCTGCCGCACTCTCTGAAGTGGCACAGGTTGACCTTATCGAGAAACAGCCCCTTCTCGGCGGTTGCCTGTCATCCTACCATTTTGAGACCTACACCATTGAGCGGTATTACCACCACTTTTTTTCCGGTGATCATCACCTCATCGATCTGATGAACCGTCTGGGGATGGGACACACGCTGGAATGGCTCAAAGGGACGACCGGGTATTATGTGAACGGTACTATCTATCCCCTCTCCACTCCCCTGGAAATCCTCCGATATCCCTATCTCTCTCTCTTGGATAAAGCCCGTCTGGCACTCCTCACCCTCAATGCCCGCCGGATGGACACTGTCGCACTTGATGGGATGACCGCCGAACAGTTCGTGGTCGAACGGTATGGACGCAACCTGTACCGCTCGTTCTTCGAACCCCTGCTTGCCAGCAAATTCGGGGAGCTGAAGGGAACGGTCTCCGCGGCCTGGCTGGTGAGCAGGATTGCCATCCGTTCCAACCGCGGGATGAAGGGGGAGCGACTGGGCTACCTCAATGGAGGGTTTGAGGAGCTTATCCAGCGATTGAGTAAAAAAGCCACCAAGTCGAGCTGTACCATCACCACGGGAACCGCCGTAACCGAGGTACAACGGGAGGGAGATGGGTGGCGGGTGAACGGGAACCACTATAACCAGGTGCTGTTCACCATCCCTCCCCAGGAGGTGGCCCACCTCACCGGCCTCGACTTCCCTTCAATCCCGTACCAGGGCGCTGCCTGCCTGACCCTCGGGCTGGACCGTGAGGTGACGAAGGGGATCTACTGGCTGAATATGAAAGATGCGGCACCGTACGGGGCAGTAGTCTCTCACACCAGCTTTGTCCCTCGTGAGCGGTATGGGGAGAGCATCATCTACCTGGCCTCCTACTTTACGGAATTTCCTCCTCACAATCTTGAGGAGCGGATGATTGAGGAGTTCTGCCGGCAGTTTGATGTGGCAAGAGATGAGATACACTGGCACCGGATGGCTATTGACCGCTCTGCCGGACCGGTATACACCGCTGGCTACCGCGATATGATGACTGCATACTACCAGCACGGTCTCTATCTTGCCGGGATGTTCAGTGAACCGAACTATCCGGAGCGAAGTATGGAAGGATCGGTTCGTGCTGCAGAGAATGTCACAGCGCTAATCAGGGGGAGCATGGGCTATGACACCAATTGAGGTCACGGCTATACTCCCGGTCTTCAATGATCGTCAAGCCCTATCAAGGGCAATCCCTGAATCCCTCGCTGCTCTCAGCGCCATCACCAAGGGATTCGAGCTGGTCATCGCAGAAGATGGCAGCACTGACGGAAGCGCGGATCTGGTGCGGGAGTATGCCCTCAAGGATACGCGGGTCCGACTCGCCCATAATGATGAACGTCTCGGTAGGGGGAGAGCTCTGACACGTGTCATGCAGGAGAAAGGGGGACCCATCATCTGCTATTATGATGTGGATCTGGCCACCGATATGCGCCATCTCCCGGCGCTGATCCAGTCTATCCGCGATGGATACGATGTCACCACGGGGTCCCGGCTCCTTCCCGACAGTATGGTGGTTCGGTCGGAGAAACGGGAACTGCCCAGCCGGGTGTACAACTGGCTGGTCCGTTGGATACTGGGGAGCACCCTTCACGATCACCAGTGCGGGTTCAAGGCGTTCCGCCGTGATTCGGTGCTCCGTGTCCTTCCCTCGGTTCGTGCCGATCACTGGTTTTGGGACACTGAACTGCTGGTGAGAGCCCAGAAGAACGGGCTCAGGGTGCGGGAATTTCCCGTCCAATGGACGGAAGGAAAGGGGACGACGGTGCGATTGAAGGATATACTCAGAATGGGTAGTTCTATTATCCATCTCTGGTGGCAACTTCATGTGGCGAAGAATTAGTGCTCTCGTTGTCCCTACTATCCTTGCCATTGGGATTATCGGCTACATGCTCTACCAGGTGAGAGAAAGTCTTCCTGACGCCCTGAAACTCGTACGGCCGGAGTTCCTTGTCATTGCCATTCTCGTCTGCATCCTTTCCTGGTTCCTTCGCGGAGTACGGTACCAGGTCATCCTCCAGGGACTCTCCTTGAGCATCACAACGGTCTATGCCACTGCCTGTATCCTGGTAAGCCAGACAGCGAACCTCATTGTCCCAGCCCGCCTTGGAGATCTCGTCCGCATCTTTATTTTGAAAGACGAGAAAAAGGCGACCTACTCGCAGGGACTCTCCTCTCTTGTGGTGGAGCGGGTCTTCGATGTGGTGATGGTCGCTATCCTCGGCCTCATCTCCGTGCGTTTTGTATTCAATGTTCCCGGCTGGTTCTACACCCTCATTACGGTACCCCTGGTGGGAGGTGGCATCTTCTTCCTCCTTCTCTATCTCATGGGAATGCTCCAGTCCGACAACCGCTACATCGCCATGATCCTCACCATGCTCCATGAGGTGCGTCAGGTATCGCTCTCTGCACGATCCCTTGGGTTTCTCTCCCTCTCCTCCATTGGTATCTGGCTGCTCGATGTGGCGGTCTGCCTGGTGGTGATAGAAATGTTCCAGCTCTCTGTCCCCCTCGCCGTG
>JAJRCM010000039.1 GCA_028678965.1 Methanomicrobiales archaeon
CGACGGCGAGGAGGGTATAAGCCACGAAGGCCATTCGGGCCGCGAGCAGAAACTGGGGGATCAAGGCGATGCTCACCGGGACATTCCCCATCACCAGGCTGAAGACGATGATGATCACCGCGTTGCCCACCGTGATGCCGGTGAGGCGGGCGGTCTCGGTGAGCCCTGAGGCGACACCGTAGCTCTCGCGGGGGACGACACCTAGCGCCCAGCTGATGACCGCCGGCATATAGAGAGCATTGCCGGCACCGTTCAGGGCAAGCGTGAGGACGATGAGTGCGAGGGAAGTTCCTTCTCCCAGGCCTGTGAGAAGCAGGACCGCAATGCCATTCACCGCACACCCGGCCCCCGCTACGTACAGCGGGGGAATGCGGTCAGAGATCCTCCCACTCAATGGGGTGAGGAAGATGACGAAGGCCTGGGGGACAATGAGGAGGAGCCCGGCGAGGCGGGAGTCGATCCCGGCCACATACTGGAGGTGCAGGGAGAGGAGGAACGCTGGCGCAAAGGCACTCGCCTGGAAGAGGACATTGGTGAGGCCGGCAAAGAGGAAGGAGCGGTTCCTCCGTATCAGTGGCGGGAGGAGGGGGTTCGGAGCCCGGTGCTCCCACCAGAGAAAGCTAGCAAGCACGAGGATGCCGGTCACGAGAGACGGCAGGCCCCACAGACCTTCAATCTCGGAGAGCCCGAAGATGGCAAGGAGAATGCCCGGCGTGTAGAGGACCATGCCCGTGGGGTCGTAATCCTTCACCCGTGCGAGCTCGCACTCCTGCTTCACCCGGGAGAGGATGAGGAAGAGATCGAGTGCCGCGACAACCACCACAACGAAAAAGATGCTCCGCCATCCCGTGTAATAGGTAAGTAACCCACCGAACAGGAGGCCTGCCAGGAAACCGATGAACATGGCGGTGACGTTGATCCCGAGGGCTTTTCCTCGTTCATTCGGGGGGAAAACAAGGCTCAGGATCGCGATGGAGGTGCCAAAGACCATCGCCGCCCCTATTCCTGTGAGAACTCTCCCGGCAATCAGCACATAGATGCCGGGAGCAGTACCGCTTATCAGAGCGGAGATGAGGTACACTCCAATCCCCACGGTGAATACCTTCCGGGCTCCGCGGATGTCGGCTACCCGCCCGAAAGGGACGAGGAAGGCAGCCGAACTGAGAAAAAAGGCCGCGGTCACCCAGCCAAGAAGGGAGACATCTGCACTGAATTCTGCCCCGATGGTGGGGGTAGCGACGATGAGGGATGCGACCATGAAGGGGGCGATCGATGACCCGAGCGCTGCGATGACCTGCACAAGCCATTTGCTTCCTGCTGAGTACGCGATCTCCATCTGATCCAATCACCGAAGTCCCATGTATTAATACTACTCCAGACGAGGATGGCTGGTTACTCTACATATTTTATACCCCATTGATTAATCTCAATGGGTGAGTCCCATGAAGATCCTCGTTGCCTACTATTCCTGGAAAGGGCATACCGAGACGGTGGCCCGGGACCTTGCAGGGAAACTGAATGCCACCACCGTGAAGATCGAGCCGCTGAGCGACCCGGGATCCGGGATGTTCGGGAAGGTGCTGAAGGCACTCTTCGGGATGAAAGGCGCGATCAAACCCTGCCAGACGGATATGAAGGAATTCGACCATCTGGTACTTGCTACGCCGGTCTGGGCTCAGAAAATTCCACCGTACACCCGGCAGTATCTCGCTGACCTCACGAACTGCTCAGGGAAGAAGTTTTCCGTTCTCGCAGAGATGGGAGGATCGGGAGCGGAAAGTGTCATCGGGATTGTCAAAAAGATCCTTGTGGCGAAGGGGATGATATTCGTCGCGTCGGCAGCCACCGTGGAGAAGGACGTAGAGGCACAGCAGGTGGGTACGAAGATCGAGGAGTTCGTGAAGAAGATCCAGGCTGGGTAGGAAGGAGACTGGTTATTGGTATTCGTGCAGGAAAGTTCGGGAACACCTCCGAGAAACATGCCTGAGCTCTTGATGAACGCCATTGAGGTCACCACCCTCACCAAGCACTTCGGCTCCCTCGTGGCCGTCAACAATGTCACCTTCACCGTGCCGAAAGGGGAAATTTTCGGCTACCTGGGGCCCAACGGGGCGGGGAAAACCACGACCATCAGAATCCTCACCGGTATCACCGCACCCACCTCGGGAACCGCGACCATCTTTGGCCATGACATCCAGCGAGAGAAGCTCACCGCCCGCAGCAGTATGGGCATTGTCCCGGAGACCTCCAATATCTATGACGATCTCTCTGCCTGGAAGAACCTGATGTTCTCTGCCGAACTCTACCATGTGCGCAAGTCGGAGCGGGAATCCCGGGCCACAGAGCTCCTCAAGACCTTCGAGATCTACGATCGGAAGGATGACAAGGTGCACGGATTCTCGAAGGGGATGAAGCGGCGACTCACCATCGCCATGGGACTCGTGAACAGCCCGCCGCTCCTCTTTCTCGATGAGCCCACCTCGGGGCTGGATGTCCAGAGCAACCTGATTATCCGCCAGGTGATCAGAGACCTCAACGAGCAGGGTGTGACGGTCTTTCTCACCACCCATAATATCGAGGAGGCGAACCTGATGTGTCACCGGGTCGCAATCATCAACCGGGGGATCATCGCGGCGATTGACTCACCAGAGCGGCTGAAAAAGACCATACAGAGCGTGCAGGCTGTGGAGCTGGCTCTCGAAGCTATGAGCGCCGATATCATCGAGGCATTGGCGCATATCCCCCACGTGAATGACATCCGCAGGGAGGGGGACAAGCTACGCCTCTACACAGAGGATCCCGGGAGTGTTGTTGAGGCCGCGATGGCCTACCTGCGTGAGAAGCATATCCGGCCGATCAGCGTCAATACTCTGGGCCCCAGCCTGGAGGAGGTCTTTGTCCGGCTGACCGGCCTTGATAAAGGTAGAAAAAATGAGAAGACGGTGACATGAGATGGTATATACGCTTGAGAACCTGAAGAACGACCTCCACGGAGCCTGGGCGATCACCCGGAAAGATCTGACCATCTATTACCTGAAACCGAACATCTACATGTCCGGCATCCTCTTCCCCCTCTTCATGCTCCTTGCCTTTGCTGTGGGGAGGAATGCCCCCATCATCACCCTGATACCAGGCCTCATCGCTATCACTGCCCTCTTCTCCGCTTCCTCCATCGAACCGGTTTCCATACCTATCGAACGACGGACAAAGACATTTGACCGTCTCCTCTCGGCACCCATCTCCATCTTTGCCTTGGTCCTGGGTGAGAGCATCAGCGGCCTCCTGTTCAGCTACAGTATCTGCATCCTGATGCTCGTGGCAGGGGCGATCCTGTACCACCTGTCGCTGGTGTCTATTCTCATCTTGCTCGTGGGGATCGCTCTTTCCTGCTTCACCTTCGCGAACCTAGGGACGGTCTTTGCGGCCTATCCGACGGAGAACGTGGGGGAGGTGATGTCGCTCTTAAACCTCGTCCGGCTTCCCCTCATCTTCATCAGCGGGGTGTTCATCCCCCTTGAGGCCATGCCGTCCTGGGGGAGGGCCGTCTCGGCCATTTCTCCCTTGACGTACGCCAGCGATATCCTCCGCTACGGGTTCGAGGGAGTGACCCATGTGGGACTTGTCACCGATATCGTCATGCTCCTCCTCTTTGTCATCATTTTTCAACTGATAGGGAACCTGCTCTATAAAAAATTCAATGAGTGACCCCAGATGAATGGCAAACCAGCCCCACTCACTCCCTTGGCAGGAGGATTGTGGGAGGGAGAGAAGGATATGCCCGTATCGATACCCTTATCGCTCCCAATTCCAATTCACGAAGAGGTGTCATATATGAAGATCCTGGGACTGAATGCGAGCCCGAAGGGAAAGGAGAGCCAGACCCTCCGCCTGGTAAAGAGTGTGCTGCAGGGTGCGGAAGCAGAGGGTGCAGAGACCGAAGTGGTCGACATCTACAACCTCACCATTGGGTACTGCAACGCCTGCAGTACCTGCTACAGCACCGGGGAGTGTACCTTTATCGACGACTTCCCGGATCTCTTTGACCGCATGATGGGTGCCGAGGGAATCGTTCTCGGGTCCCCCAATTACATCGATTCCGTCACCGCACCCCTGAAAGCGATCTTCGACCGGATGGCGGATGCCATCCACTGCCAGATGTTCAATGGTAAGTACGGGTGCTCAGTCTGCACCGCGGGGGGAAGCCACCAGGGTGAGGTGGTGGAGTACATGAACCACGTGCTCACGGCCTTGGGAGCTACTGTAGTTGGCGGAGTGGGGGTGGCAGTGGGAAGGGATCCAACTGCCATTGTAAAGGCCGAGAAGCAGGCGTTTGATCTGGGGAAGAATCTTGTCCAGTCCATTCGGGGGGAGCACACGTATCCAGCGCAGGAAGTAATCCACCGCCAGCGGCGTGACTATTTCCGCCAGCTGGTGAAGTACAATAAAGACCGCTGGGCGCATGAATACGACTGGTGGGTACAGATGGGTTGGATGAACGAGGGAGAATAGATCCCTTTGAGGGAAATGATGACCATTAGGGGTATTCCCACCCCACTATATCCACGGCTGAAGAGCAACCGTTTCCTATCCCCTCTGATTGTCAAGTGCACGTTCATCATTGTGAACACCAGAAGATAATAATCTCTTTACCCTGTTTTCCAAGTCTTAATAACCCTGGACAGAGATACCCGTTTTCTCAATGATCCACGTCCTGCTGGTGGACAGAGATACCGGAAATCTTCCCTTATCAATCAGGGAGCTGCTTCAGGATAGGGACATCTCGGTTACCCGCGTGACCTCTGCTCAGGAAGCGCTCGATTACATCCAATCGAAGACTGTTGACGTCGTTGTTACCAGCGATAGTCTTCCGGACGCCACAGGATTGGTAGTTTTGAAGGAAGTTCGGTCACGAGGATTTTTCCTCCCTTTCGTCATGGTGACCGGATCACGGGAGGTTGTACGGGAAGCACTCCAACTAGGAGCGGATTACTGTCTTATAAGGGATGAACAGTCGCTCGAGCTGCTCCCCCAGGTGGTGAAGAATCTCGCCAAAAAATGGGCAGGTGAGGAGAACTTACGGCGGGATAATCGTATCATGAACGTCATCCTGGATGCCTCCCCTCTCGCCATGGGTGTTGTGAAAGACCACGTGATCATCTGGATGAACGAGCTGATGCCCCGCATGCTGGGGTATAAGGAACACGAACTGCTGGGGACCGACCCCCTCCTGCTCATCCCCGGTGAAGAGGAGCACCAGCGGATCGATAAAGGGCTTTACGCCTCCACCCGCAAAGGGGGATGGGGATTGGTCGATGCGCAGCTCAAACGGAAGGATGGGACTCTCCTCTCCTGCCACCTCCAGTCGCGCCCTGTTGACCCCTCCGATCCCTCCCAGGGGTATATCATCATCGGTCAGGACATCACTGAGTACGTGCGGATGAAGGATCTCATCCGGAAGAATGAATTGCGGTACCAGGACCTGATCGATACCGCGAAGAGCATCATTCTTCGGGTGGATACTGAAGGCACAATAAGGTTCATCAATAGATACGGGGAATCGTTTTTCGGCTACTCGGTAGAGGAACTGGTGGGAAAGAACGTCGTGGGTACCATCCTCCCTAGAAAATCCCGAACAGGACGGGATCTCTTCTCCATGGTCCAAGAGGTGATGCACAATCCCGAGGAGTATGAGGTGAAC
>JAJRCM010000040.1 GCA_028678965.1 Methanomicrobiales archaeon
GGTAATCGGCACACTTTTCAGACACAAGGATATCCTGGACCTTCAATTCCACCACCTGAGAGGGATCGGAGAGTGGCTGTCCTTTGATATCGCAGGCATAACCCAGGTTATGGAGTTTCTTAATGTCGACCCCTATCTCCGCAGGACGGACGTGAGTGAGTGGCAAGTCAATCATGTCGTATCGGATCGTTCCATCCTTGAAGACAAAGAGCCCGTTGACCGATCGTAGAATTCCTTTCTCTATCGGTTCCGCCGCCCGTTCTCGTGACATGAGAGCCTTCACTCCCTTGACCAGCTGGACTGAAGTATCCCTTATCCCAAGACGTTCAAGGGCCCCCGCATATTCAGCCTTTATGTTCAGTGTTAATTGCTGTTTACAGGAGACGGAAGCCTTGCAGCGAGGACAGGATTCACCGGATACTTCCTGTTTGCACCGCGAGCACCGATAGACTGGTGTTGTATGACCTCCACAGGTGCAGGTATACAGGTACGTCACCTTACCACAGGAAGCGCAGCGGCGTTCACCAATCTCGATCTCAATGAGACCCGTCTCCCCATTGGCAACAAGGGCGTGGGTCTGGGCCTCCTGAAATGAACGTCGCGAGCCTCCGGCATTACCCAGGGGGAACAGGGAATGGGGGGGAGGACTCATCTCCCGCGGTTTGGACTTACCTGGTCGTCCCATGCGCCCACCGATCCGAGTCCCGCCTCTCGCCCGTATGCGGAAGCTGCTCAAATGTGAGATGAGATCGACAGAGCTGATCCCATTCGGTATATCTTCCCATGGGGAACGCTTCCTGAGATCAGCAGTCAATCCCAGGCTGGCAAGGAAGCTATAGGGATTCGAGATGCACATGTGATTATCCCTGATCTTGTGAGGAATAAGTAGTTCCTCTAGGAGCGCTTTGATCGCCGGATCGAATGACAGGGTGAGTATTCCCCGCGTAAACTCACCATGCATGGAAATGTAATGAGCAAGAGAAGTGATCTGATCAGGTGAGAGGTCCTCCCACAGGTAGGTATATGCAGGGTGGAGATAGGCACCCTCCAGCGCATATTCCAGTGCCTCCAGTTCATCGAGAGGATGGGCAGGACCTCCCTCCTGGAGCCACCATTCCTCACAGTACCCCACTGGCATTAGGAGATGGTTATTCTCAAGAAACTCACCGAAGCTGATGAGTATCTCACCAACGTCCAGTATCTGGTCGACCTGGTCACTATACCGGATGGCATCATCCTCAGTGTCGATACGGAGAACATCCCCGTTCTTCAGGCGCACCGTCGGTCCTTCAATGGTGTCCACCGGAGCGATACCTGCCGCCTTGCCAGGTCGTTCTATCTTCATCTGGGTACCGACAGCAAGGAATTTTCCCAGAAGGTACATGGTAGCGGGATTCAGCCCGGCTGCTGCAAGGCCGCTGTTACGTGAACGGCCGTAGCGGAGCCTGAATCCTCCCTTACGCATGGGATGTGAAAACACAGGCCGGCCGGCAATGATATCGCGGAGGTACTTATCCCGTGGCTGCACCCCTCCGCTCTCTTCCGGCCCTTTGACCACCGCAGACAGTTCACCAAGCCAGTCCCACCCGTCTATTCCCAGCTTGCGCACATGTTTGTAGATCTTGGGAGCTTTAAGAGCAATACCTTCGGCAAGAACCAGTGCCATCCCTCCCCGAATAGCGTTGGTCTCAATACGGGGGAGGTTGCGGTACCCGCTCACCTCCTCATCCTCTGTTGCTTCGCCATCGATACAAACCGGACAGTTGGCCACGATAAGACGGATTTCTTTCTCTGTTGGGAGGTACTGAAGGTTATGGCGTGAGTTGTACTGACGGATTTCTTCAATGTACCGCTCTATCTCTTCTGAACGGGGGATATAACGGCTCATTCCCAGAGATCGGCGCACGAAATCACCGACAAGGACCGAGAGTGCCTGTGCAGTTCCCCCTGCGCTCCGGATGGGACCTGCATAATAAATACGAAGGTACTCGCTCCCGTCGTCATTCCTGCCAAATCCCACCTTGGCAATACCTTCTGTCGGTGCCGCAACCACACCCTCAGTAAGCATTGCCATGGCGGTGCGTATTGCGTGATCCAGGATCTGCTCTCTCGTTACCTCACCAAAACGACAGTTGATGAAATCCCTGCTGATGGCCAGTGCTGCTTCCTCACGTGTCGAGGTCGTCTCCCGCTCGCGTATTACTGATGCAAGTCCCTGGATACCGAGAAGTGCCTCTACCCGGTCGGCCAGATCATTTGCCACCGGAATCTCAACATCAAGCCGAGGATCGAGTCCTCGTGAACGGGCCTGGCGTGCTACTTCTACAGCTCTCCCCAGCTGCCTGTCAAGATTGGCAAAATAGTCCTGCATCGATGGCGAGAGCTCCATACCAATCACATAGTCCCGAATGTGAATTAATCTGTTGGGCGCGGTGTGATGGTAAAGCCTGGGAAAAAGGAAAATCTATTCGATCCTCTCCGATGCATCTCGTGCATATGAGTCTGCACCAATACGGAGGAGAGTATATTCTGCACACTTCTTGAGCATGGTATTGTCTTTACCCAGAGACTCTTTGAGAGGACCAATCGCTGCTTCACCGATCCGGCAGAGGATGAGCGTTCCGTATCCTCGGAGGGCGGGATCCTTTTCTCTGAATAGTTCAATCACGTTATGGACCGGTGGTTCTCTCATCTCGGCGATTGCAGCAGCATAGTATTTGCGTACATCCTCGCGTTGCTCTGCTTTCAGCGCCTCTATCAGAAAATGAACCGCCGGCTGGCCGATGCGAGCGAGGGCTCGTGCTGCATACCATCGAAAATCAGGCTCACGTTCCTCGCGGATGAAGCGGATCAAGGGGTCGACCGCAGCTGTTCCGGCATGTACGAGAGCTTGCTCTGAGGTATGTCGTACTTCTTTATCAGGGGAAGAAAGACCGGTAACATAGCCCTGTAGTTGCTGTTCACCACCCTTCTTTGCGTCCCTGATCAAAGAAGCTTTTTCTCTCTCTCTCACTGCCGCTCTTTCGTCCGTTGGATTGCCCCCTCTTTCGAAATACCTTCCTGACCGAACCACACCACTTGCTGCGGATAGGGAATCTCAATTCCCGCGTTATCAAGGGCTTCCTTGACCTTCCAGAGCAGTTCACGCTTTGTCTTGTACCACTCCCCGGAGGGAGTCCAGGCACGGATGATGAGATTGACGCTGCTCGTCCCCAGGTTGTCAACA
>JAJRCM010000041.1 GCA_028678965.1 Methanomicrobiales archaeon
AGGATAATGGTTACGAGCATCCCAGTCAGCACCGCTCCAAGGATCAAAATACCGGAGACCGGTCGTGTGAGAAGCCGATCCGGATCAAAAGGTGGGGCAGTCTCCCGCCGGTGAATGGTAGCAGCGGCAATGTGCCGGGATAAATGGTGTCGGTTCGCCGCGATGATCTGGCCGATCTCCATAGTGGTAGTCCGTTCGATCTCATCGCGGATCAGAGAGGCAGCATCGATCAGCTCTTGGTTGGTACCCATTCCCTGGAGTGCGGCCAGGCACTCCCGTCGTTCAGCCCCAGTTTCTTTATGGAGGGTTCTCACTGCGGCCTCGATACTCTGAGCATAGGGGACCACCAGAGTTGGTGTCCTTGCTCCTGCCATGGCCAGGGGAAGTATCCTGTTGAGGTTCTTGCCCTGGCTTGCCACAGTGGGAAGGATCTCAACACCCAGCTGCCCTTTCAGGGCCGGGATGTCAATCTCTATCCCTCGTGCCAGGGCATCATCCATCATATTCAGTACGACAAGAGTTGGGAGGCGATATTCTGCCACCTGGAGGAAAAGGTAGAGGTTTCGTTCAAGATAGGCAGCGTTCATCACCACAATAGCCGCATCGGTCTGGCGCTCTTCGAGAACCCGGTGGACAATAAGTTCCTCCTCAGCATTCCCATTGAGGGAGTAGACTCCCGGGAGATCGATAACATCGACGATGTTCCCGCGATAACAGGATCCTCCGGACTCCAGTGCCACGGTGGTTCCGGGAAAATTGCTTACCTCCACGCCGAGGCCGGTCAGAAGGTTGAAAATGAGAGACTTTCCCACATTCGGATTGCCAATCAGCACGCACCTCATTACACTTTCTCCACCTGAATTAGGCAGGCAATATCGGGGCTCAGTGCAATATCACAGCCCTTTATCTCGACAAGAAGCGCGTTATTGGATAATTTTCTCCGAATCACTACCCGCTCTCCTGGGATGAAACCCAGGTCCATGAGGCGGTGGTAATGCCCACGGTGTCCGACAATGGTAATCTCAACAATATCCCCTTCGGCAAAATCAAGCAGGGTCATCTCGTTCTGTCGCTTCTTCCGCCCTCTCCTACTCCCTCCGCCCCCTACGGGGGTTCGCCGATATATTTGGAGAGACGAAGGGTAATGTCATCAGAGAGATAGTGCTCCAGTTTGCATGCCTCTTCTGAAGCCTGGTGGGGATGAATTCCCAGCATTTCGGTGAAGAAGTGTTCGAGAACCCGGTGCTTCTTCACAATTTTTTCGGCGAACAATCTCCCTCGTTCAGAGAGGATAAAACCACCCGTTGCTACCGGGTCAATCAAACCCTCCTTTTTGAGGGTGGTGAGCATAGTGGCTACATCTCCTATAGAGATGTCCAGGCGCGAACTGATATCCCGTCCGGTCACCGGTCTTTTCCGGTCACTGATCAGGTGATACATCGCTTCCAGCAGATCTTCGCGCCCGATAGAGTGCACAGCTCCGGTTCACCCCCTGCAGACTTATGGATTTGGATGGGGGAAGGGGATCTGCTTTTTGGCGCCTGTGTGTGTCGCAGGCTGTTAAATATCTCCGCGCAGCAATTCTATGCATGGATGACACCACCCGGCGTGTGGCTGACCTGCTCCAGTTCATGGGTCAGCTCCTGGAGATTCGGGGGGAAGATGCATTCAAGATACGGGCGTACTATCGCGCTGCAGACCAGATTTCTCGACTGGCACAGCCTATCAGCGGGATGAGCGAAGCAGATCTATTGGGGATTGCGGGAATCGGGAAACATATCACCCGGAAGATACAGGAGATTATCGCTAACGGAACATTCAGGGAACTGGAAGAGGTCCGGCAGGGGATACCAGCTACCCTTTTAGAGCTCTTAAACCTGGAGGGTGTTGGTCCGAAAACGGTTAGCAAGCTGTGGCAGCAGATGGGGATAGTGACTATCGAAGATCTCGAAAAAGCAGCCCGAAGCCACCGATTGAGGGCTCTCAGGGGATTCGGCGAACGAAAGGAGCAGGATATCCTGAAATCCATCGAGATGTACCGGCAGAAGGGGACAAGAATGAACCGGCTTGAGGCTGACCGTATCGTTGCACGCGTGGCCTCCGCATTGAAGGATGCCCCCTTTGATACTGCCGGAAGTTATCGGAGGGGGGTGAGCACGGTAGGGGATATCGATATCACTACTACTGCAACCGCCGCAGTGATCAACCCCCGGCTCCGTGCAATCGCTGACGAGATCATAGATGAAGGTGAGAAGCGTACCTCCTTCCGATGCCAGGGTCAGCGGGTGGATATCAGGTTCACCAAACCTGCAGAATATGGGACGATGCTGCTGTATCTGACCGGGTCAAAAGAGTTCAATATCCATCTTCGGGAGATCGCCCTCTCCAGAGGTATGAAACTGAACGAGTATGGAATTGAGGAGCGTCGTGGGGGGGTACTACGAACGTTCGAGACCGAGGAGGCCGTTTTTGCATTCCTGGGGATGACGCCTGTCCCCCCAGAACTCCGTGAGAACCGGGGGGAAATCGAACGGGCCTTTATCCATAACCTTCCACCCCTTATCGAAAGAGCAGATATCCAGGGTGACCTCCATGTTCATTCTGACTGGAGTGATGGGCAGATGAGCCTTGAGGAGCTTGCCCGGAGGGGGGAGCAGGCGGGATACCGCTACCTCCTCTGTTCCGATCATTCTGCCACCCTGGGTGTAGCGCATGGTCTGTCGGCGGAGCGAGTGAAAGGGCAGGGGAAAGAGATAGAACGGATTAATCGGACGTCTTCCTGCACCATCCTCACCGGCATCGAGGTGGATATCATGGCGGATGGAAACCTGGGGCTTCCGAATACCGTCCTTGGCGATCTCGATCTGGTGATCGCCTCCATTCATTCCGGATTCAAGCAAGAAAGGGATGTTCTCACCCGCCGCCTCCTGAAGGCAATGGAGAATGACCATGTGGATATCATCGGCCACCCCACGGGGAGGTTGCTGGGGGAGCGCCCGCCCTACGATGTGGATCTGGGTCGAGTACTGGATGTCGCAGCAGATACCCACACCGCGCTCGAAATCAATGCATCTCCCTATCGTTTGGATCTTGATGATGGACCAGTACGGCAGGCACGGGATCGTGGAATAAGGCTTGCTATCGGTACAGACGCCCATGATCCCGCCGAACTCACCCATATGATCTACGGTGTTACCATCGCACGCAGGGGATGGTGTGGGCCCGCTGATATTCTGAACACCCGTGAATTGCGTGATCTGCTGGGAGCTACCACATGATACGCTGGCTCTACGAAAGGATGCTCCGGAACTCCCTGACTGTGTTTCCCCGTCATCTCTGCTTCATGATCTCTGAACAGGATATGGTGGATGCACCGGAGAAGATCGTAGAGGTCACGGCATGGTGCGTGGAATTGGGAATTGGTGGGATCACCTTCCATATCAGCTCAAGAGACCAGGCGAAGATACAGGCGTCGCTCCCTTTTATCAGGAGGATTGCATCCCTCGCACAGCTACGGCTCCACTATAACGACCATCGGGAGGAGATGGGGAGGGGGCCGGTGGTGGAAGTCGCTATCGGGAAAAGCGGACGGGAGGAGATTACGGAGTGTATCAGGGAGATGGCGAAGGAAGGGATTCCACCTGAGAAGGTCAATGAGGATCAGATTGAGTCACGGCTCACCTTCAGGTATGTGCCCGACTTGGTGATCAAGACCGGCGGCCAGCACCTGACTGATTTTCTGATCTGGCAATCGGTCTATTCTGAACTGTTCTTTTCTGATGTAAACTGGAAATATTTCAGGAGAATTGATTTTCTGCGAGCTTTGCGTGATTTTCAATCCAGGGAGCGAAGATTTGGCGGTTGATCATGCACACAACGAGAGGTGCGTGGAGGGCAGCAATAATAAATTTTGCGCCAATTCAACCGATTAAAACTGAAATAAGGCTAAATAAAATGATTTAATCATTCCAACCATACATTTAAAAAAATAAAATGTAATGTACTATAAATGGTCGTTCCATCCATGTGCTTTTTCACAAAAGGTGTCGGAGTTCACAAAGATAAACTGGCATCCTTTGAGTCTGCGTTACGAAAGGCGGGTATTGAGAAGTTCAATCTGGTGTATGTTTCCAGCATTTTTCCGCCGAATTGCAAGCAGGTATCACCAGAAGAAGGATTGAAGAAACTGGATCCAGGCCAAATTGTCTACTGCGTCATGGCGAGGAATGACACAAACGAACCTAACCGGCTGATATCGGCGGCGATAGGCATTGCACGACCGAAATCAAGAAATGAGTACGGGTACCTCTCAGAGCACCATGCGTTCGGTGAGACAGATGAGAAATCCGGCGAGTACGCCGAGGACCTGGCAGCAACCATGCTCGCCACGACGCTGGGGATCGAATTCGACCTAGATCTGGCGTGGCAGGAGCGAGAGCAGATCTATAAAGCAAGTGGTAAGATTTTCAGGACAGCCCACATCTGCCAGTCAGCGATGGGAGAGAAAAATGCTAAATGGACCACCGTGATTGCCGCGGCAGTATTTATTTAAGATATCTCTTTTTCACCCTTCAAAATTACTTTTTCGCAGTCTTTCACGAATTGTTTTGTTATACCCCACTCGTCTTCCCTTTCTGCAACCGGATCCGCTGATCATAGACTCGGATAGCCCGGAGGAGATCAACCTTTCGGAATGCTGGCCAGTTGGGGGCACAGAAATACACTGCACATTCATTCCCATTGGCCAGCCAAGGAAGAAAATTGGAGGTGCGATGTTCATTTCCGGTCCGCACGATGAGATCAACAGGCGGAATCTGTTTCTCGCTATACAACTGGTGTTCTATCATGGCAGGATCAATCTCCTCTGCCCGTAACCTGCCCCCCTTTACCTGCCCGAGGAGGTCTTTTGCCGCTCGGACGATCTCATTTCTCCCGCCATAAGCAAGTGCGAGATTGATGAAGTAATTTCCGTACTCCCTGGTTACCTTCTCCGCACGTTCTACGGATGCGAGGAGGTCAGTAGGGAGAAGAGAACGGTCGCCAAGAACCTGCACCCGAATCCTGTTTGTATGGATTCTCGGGTCTTCGACAACCCGGTCTAATTCTTCCCTGAACAGGGTGATCAGCTCATCAACCTCCTCGCGGCTACGGGTAAAATTCTCAGTAGAAAAACAGTAGAGAGTGATGTGACGGATCCCGAGCTCACGTGCCCAGTCCAGCATCTTCTCCGTAGTATCTGCACCAGCCCGGTGCCCTTCTGCGGCACTGATCCCCTGAGTGCGGGCATATCGCCGGTTACCATCCTGGATGATCGCGATATGGTTAGGCAGGTGCTGGCACTGTGATGTCAGAATCCGTGCGTATATCCCATAAATCATGTCACGTACGGTCATAGTGGGGTTAGCTCGACCACAATCCCCCGTGGAGGATATCGTTCGATGATGTACTTTCGACCCTTTATTTTTTGTGATTTCCGTTTCAGGGTATGCCAGGAGAGCTCAATCTGGTCCCCGCATTCCTCGTAGTCACCAGGACCTAAATCCAGCGTGTGCTTTTCTTTAGGACCGGCACCTTCAATCACCCCATATACAATGGTGCCATCATCGGTCACCTCATCAAAGGAGCGGGCAGTGTTCCGAGCAATCCGTTTTAACCGCTCCCGTAACTGGACGGAATCCTTGAACCGTGAAGGACAGAAGTGAACCTGGCGATGATGACGAAGGGGTTGTGACCACTTCGCCGAATACCTTACCGCATTATGGAGCCCATCAATAAGCTCAAGACCCCGGGACCGCATCTCATCGGCGCTCAATTCCCCCCATTCCAGCTCATTGATGTTCAGGAAATCGAGAAGAGGAAGTGCTGGTTCAAGCAGGTTGACTCCCTTGAGTCCTGGAACCTCAAATCCGGCGGAAAATCCCAGTTGTTTCGCAGTAGTGACTGCTTCAAGGAATGCTGAATTGAGAATGGCAGGCCATTCCTCTGGTGGCGGGTGAAAGCGAATCTCATCGACAAGCCCTCGGAGTGAGAGAAGGGTCGGACTGTCAGGTGCAAGGGCAGTATAGAGGTGGATGTGATGGGAAGGGCTGAATGTCTCCTTCAGGGCGGTGGCATATGCTCGCACCCTCTCAAGAACGAGAAGTGGTTCGCCCCCGGTGATGCTCGTGCCCAGTGCGCTCATCAACCGTGCTTCATCAATGGCTTCATCGGGAGAATGGATCTCCCGCTCGTTGGCGAAGATCATATCATTTCCCTTCCTTTCCTTTGCTAGAGGGCAGTACCAGCACTTGCGAGAGCAGCGTCCGGTAATGAACAGGACCATTTTGGCCCCTTTATGGCAGAGTCGGCATCCCTTAGTGAGCAAAGACGTTCACCGCTTCACGGAGCCTTTGTAGAACCATATCCTTCCCTAGCGCTTCGAGAAACCACCCGAGCCGCGGACCTTTCTTCTGGCCGAGGAACGCGAGATATATAACAGAGAACATATCAGCGGCACGCACTCCGGTCGTTTCTGCTACCTCATAGACGCCGTTGTGAAGGTCGGCAGCACCCCACCTGGGTACGGATTCCAGGAACCTGAGATACCAAGTAAGCGCCTCGCGCATCTCTTTTCCGAGGTCCACCATTTGAGGTGGGAGGTGTTCACGCACCGCGAACTTCACCTCATCGGGTGCGTAGTTCCTGAGCCATATCTTCACCCGATGCGCCTGCTTCAGGACATTCTCATAATCGGAGACGTTATACCCACTCCTGGCCAGGCACTGAAAGATACCCCGATCGTCATGGGCGATCTGGACAACGGTGACCATGTGCCGAAAGGGGATACGGGTTGGTATGAACGATATCCGGCTCAAAGCATATTCCCTGCTGTTCGCCTCCACCGCCATCCGGTCATATCCGTCGATAAGAGAGATAAGTCCCATGCCAGGGTCGAAATCAATAGGCTTCTCTGGACGTGACCGGACGATGAGATACCGGAGCACTTCGGGAGGGACTATCTCCAGCATTTCGTTGATGGTTACTACTACTCCCTTCGATGAGTGCATCTCTCCTTTCCCTTTCAGGCTGATCCACTCATACACAACGGGGAAGGGGGGTTCCGCGTGGAACACCTTCCGTACGATCTCTTTTCCTGTGTCGTAGGAGCCACCAGCGGAGGCATGATCTTTGCCGAAGGGTTCAACCGAGATTCCGAAATGTGCCCATCTCATCGGCCAGTCTACCCGCCAGACCAGCTTCCCCTCTCCCCGCGAGTAGTCCGCTGATCCTTCGTTACCACAGGTGCACTGGTAGCGGACCAGGTGGCGCTCCTGGTCATGGGAGAGGATTCGGGCATTGCTGATCCTTCCACAAACGTTGCAGACCGGGTAGAACGGAGTCCATTCGGGAGGGAGGGAGCGGCTGCTCACCCGTTCAAGGATGCGCCGAATCTCCGATGCCCCATTCAATGCCTGCCGTATCTCCTCCGTATAACTTCCCTTCCGGTACTCCTGGTGGGAATAGAGCACCCGTGGTCGGATGTCCAGTTCTCGCAGGGCTGTGAGAAACGGGGTGAGAAAATGCTCTGCGTAGCTCCGGTGCTGGCCACAGGGGCAGGGGATATCAGAGATGGGTTGCCCCACATAGGCGGCGAAGCGCTCAGGGAGAAAGGGGTACACTTTTCGCAGGGGATCAAAGTCATCAGCGATATAGAGTAGTTCCGCCTCTAGCCCGCGATGAATGATTGCTTTATACAGCAAATCTCCGGTGAGCACTTCCCGCATATTCCCGATATGAATGGGACCGGAAGGGGTGATCCCTGTGGCGATATGGTGCACCCGGTCCTGCGGGACTTCTGCCGCAAAGACATCTGCCCAGTGAATTTTTTCACTCAAGAGACCACCTCAGTGTTGACCACGGGGAGAAACCATGGAAAGTAAAATCCCATAAAAGTACGGGGTGAAATCATATAGATGCTTCCCCTGACAGAATGCAGGAAAAGAAAATAATGGTTCGGAGCGTGGACTTACTTCTTCCGCTTCTTTTTCTTTGACTTCGATTTCTTCGCGGAGGAGCGGGCCATGGATGGGATATCCACGACGTACTTCCCCTCCTTTCCAATACCAAGTACCATCTCGTCGCTTTTCGCAAGCTTCTCGATATTTAACTCGTATCTTCCAGGACCCAGGATCCGGATGCTCTCAATCCTCTCGTAGTATTCTGGCGCCTGCTCTTTGGGGGGCTTTACCTCCAGAACCCCTTCCTTTTTCTCCTCGATAAGACTCTCCAGAGGCTTCTCTTCGAGCACGTCGGCATGCCGTTCTTCCTCACGGACATACAAAAATTTTTTACCGGAGCAGCTTGGGCACCCTTTCAATATGTCGGTGGAGCCATCTTCGAATTCCCGCCCGCACTTGACGCACTTGTGTGGCATAGTAGTGTATTACCTGGATGAAACCCAGGCACTGATCAGATCCTTCTCCTTCTTGATCATCTTTAGCTGATTCGCTGGTCCTATTACCGTGAGCCGGGATCTGGCTTTACGACCGATAAGACGGGTGAAGAAGCTAGAGAACCCTCCCATGCTTTCCTGATCAGGATATGTTTCCATCTCAATGCCGGTGAACCCGTCCGGTTTTATCTCCATCATGGTCAGCTCAATGAGCTTGCTCGCTTCTTCTGGTGCGAGCCCTTTTTCCAGGACTACGATGTTACCCTCCTTCACGTCGTCTAGAATCAGACGAATCTTCTCCATGGAAGTGAGCCTCGCCATCCGGTCCTCTGATATAAGATCTATCTGGACTCCCTGGACTCCCTGCAACATCGCCATCACCCGAAGTAATCGGTCATCTGTTCGTAAAGGTTCTCCACATTCTTTCCTTCTAGTCCGGAGACTGGCACCACGGGATGCTGGGGGAATGCACTCTTGAGCCGTGCCGGGGCAGCATCCGGGAGATCAATTTTATTGGCTACGATGATCACGGGGAGTTTTCTGCTTTCAATAATACCGATCATCATGATATTCACCTGCATGAACGGGTCAAGAGTGCTGTCCAGGACGTAGATCACACCGTCGATATCCTCGCGGAGCCAGTGCATCGCTTCCGCCACACCCTCTGTTGCTTCCCGAGCCCGCACTATGGCTTCTTCCTTATCGAGACCGTACTCAAGAAACTCACGATAATCGATCTTAGTGGTCACACCGGGAGTGTCCACAATATCGATAGTGATAGTGCTGCCATTGGCGCCATTGATAGTAATATTCTCCTTCCTGCGTGCACGTCTCGTTTCGTGGGGAATCTCGCTCACTGGACCGACAGCATCCCCGGTCCAGTCCCTGACAATACGGTTTGCGAGCGTTGTCTTTCCCGCATTAGGAGGTCCATAAATACCGATGCGGGCACTTTTCTTTTTCAGGAAAAACTTGAGAAATCGTGAAATTTTCTTCCTTGCCCGAATAAGAAAACTCATTCTACTGCTCCCGTCCTGCACTCCTTTTAAGTATATTCTATATTTCTGACCTAGATGCATATTAATGCTGTGTACCGTCGAGCGGGAGACACAGCGCCGGTTTTTAAACGGGAGGAGTATTCTTTAATAATCATGACGCATAGTATGTTGGTATTTTTACCCAGGGACATTACCAGCGAACCAGGGTGACTCTCGTGAAAAATAAACGTGATACGATGCAAATTGAGACCCGTGTTTCTCTCCGCGAGGTGATGCGGTACCACCCCACAACCATCGATTCCAAGGCCACTGTTGCCAAGGCAGCTGCGACTATGTGCCATGATGAGGTCGGCAGTTGCATCGTCCTCCAGAATAACATCCCTACCGGTATCATTACCGAACAGGACATCAACTGCAAAGTGGTCGCCAAGGATATCAAGCCCGGCAGCATTACGGTAAGCGAGGTGATGAGCACGCCCCTCATCACCATTTCTGCAGATAAAACGGTCGGAGACGCCGGACAGATGATGGTAAAGCACCACGTTCGGCGGCTGCCGGTGGTGGATGGGACACAGGTTGTTGGCATCGTCACGGTCCGAGATATTCTGAGTGTTGCGAGCGAGATCAATGAGATCATGACAGAGTTGATGGCGATTAATCGCGAGGACCTCGTGGAGATGGGCATCTGTGACAGGTGCCACACCATGTCTGATGATCTCCGACGGATTGATAACCTCATGCTCTGTTCGACATGCCGTGAGGAGGATAACCTGGTATGAAAACCGCGGAACAGGTCGTTCGGGATGTTCCCCTCCTTGCCTTTAATGACCACCTCACCCGTGCGAGGCAGATCCTGCGGGATGATATCTATCGGGAGTTGTACGTCCACAACGGGAAGCGTCGTTTGATGGGATACATCGATATCACAGATGTCCTGCGTATCACCGATACCAAATCAAATGTGACGGTTGAGGGTTTCATTAAGGAAGCGCCGGTCATATCCCCTGGCGATGACCTTGCACGGATTGCACGGGTGATTGACAGTGCGATGACCGACAGTGCAGTGATCATTGATACACAGGGAAGCGTCATGGGGGTGGTTCTCCTCTCCGATATTTTTCCGTCGCTCATTACCCAGCACGAGATTCGGGGTTCGGTTGGTGACCACATGACCCGTGATGTGGTGACTATTAAAGCCGATGCATCCATCCAGAAGGTGTATACCCTTATTGTGGAAAGCGGGTTTACTGCATTCCCGGTAGTCAGAGGACGGAGCCCCATCGGGATGATCTCGCGTCGCGATCTCCTGAGGGAGCGGCATGTATTGAAGTCATTAAAGAACCAGTCTAAGATCAAGGTGGAATCAATAATGACCACCCCCGCTATCACCGTGACACCAGCGGACCTTTTAAGCACTGCTGCCGCGGCACTGGTGAAGAATGATATCAGCAGGATGCCGGTGGTTGAAGGAAAGGAGATTGTCGGTATCATTGACCGGCACGATGTGTTGAAAGGACTTGTCATCACCTGAAGTAATCACCTGAATACTAGACTAGAAGGAGAGCGATAATGCACCGAAATAATCAGCAGAATCGATCAGCGGACAGACTTTTGAAAATGCCCGGTAAACTGGACCGCGGCCCAGTAAATTTTGAATCAAGGATTGCAAGGCAGGAGGGAGAGATAATGGCCATCGCCAGCCATGACGTGGTCTCAGTCGCTCCTACTACCTCCATTATCGGTGCGGTGAAGACCATGACGGAATGCGGTTTCCGGCGCCTTCCCATCACCGACCCGGGCACGAGGAAGCTTCGTGGGATTGTGACAGCCGGTGATATCATTGACCTGATGGGAGGAGGGAATAAATACAACCTGGTCCAGGTGAAGCACAACGGCAACCTGCTGGCAGCGATCAATGAGAGTGTACGGGAGATCATGACCACAGACGTGATGACCGTACCAGATAGCGCCCGCATCCACGACGCCGTGGATATCATCGTCCACCACAAGATCGGCGGTCTCCCCATCATCAACAGCGGGGGTATTCTCTCCGGCATAGTGACCGAAAAAGATGTGATGAAGGTTCTCTCCACCGAGAAAAGTCTCCTCGCTGTGAAGGAAATCATGAGCACGGCACTCAAGGTCACGAATCCGGACAGCCCTATTGGGATGGCCACTCGTGAGATGATCCGTCACCGGTTTCGGAGGCTGCCGGTGGTGAAAGACGATGTTCTTTTCGGTATTGTTACGAACAGTGATATCGTGCGGTACCTGGGAAGCGGAAAGGTATTCAACAAACTTGTTACCGGGGACATCGGTGAGGTTATGGGCCTTCCTGTCCGCACCCTCATCTCAGGAGCACTCCACACCACTACTCCTGACCAGAATATCAATGACGCCGCCCGGAATATGCTGGAAAAAGGCATCGGAGCCCTGCCGGTGATTGAGGACACCCGCCTGGTGGGCCTGGTGACCGAATTTGATCTGGTGAAAGCGTTCGCCAGGGAGTGAGAACCATGAAGGCATCTGATGTGATGTCATCGCCGGTCTATGTCGTCTCTCCGAATGAGAATATCGCCCATGCCAGGAACCTGATGCTGAAGCATCATATCTCACGGCTCCCCGTCATGGATAACACCCGTCTGGTAGGTATTCTGACCCGGAAGGACATTGCCTACGGCTTACGGCACACTGAGCCAATCTGGCGGAGACGGCCTATCGACAATATTCCCGTGCAGGTACTGATGACCCCGGATCCCATCACCGTCATCCCTGCTGCCGGTATCAATGAGATCGCCACCCTGATGATCAATAACAGCATCAGTGGTATCCCGGTCGTGCTGAACGGATCGGTGATCGGTATGGTCACCAAGTCTGATCTCCTCAAATCAAGCCTGATTAAGAACCTTGCTCTGAACGCCGGGGATCTGATGGGAGATGCCATCACCGTCAGCAGGTACCATTCTCTCGACCATATCATCGACCAGATGCGGGAGCAGAGTGACAAGATTGTGGTAATGAACAACGATGGAAGCATCGCGGGGATAATCACGGAAAGTAATCTTGCGTTCTTCGAATATCTCGGTCCTGATGCCGGACTCCCCCAGAAAGATGTGACCATCCTGCGGCGGGAGAAGTCGGCAGGAAGGAAGCGGCTGCGGTATGTTATGGATGTCTCCGCTATCGCCGAGGATGTCATGACCAAGCCGGTGATCACGGTGACATGTGATGCCCCGGTGAGCACGCTTGTCACTCTCATGCAGGAGCACCACGTCAGTAGCCTTGTGGTGATTGAGCGTGGGGAACTGAAGGGAATCGTGAAAAGAGATGATATTATACGGGAGGTAGCAAAATGAGCCCAATAACCATCAAGGATATCATGTCAAAAGCCATCACCATCGCAAAAGCTGCATCGATCGCTGAGGCGCTGGACAAGATGCTGGATCAAGGAGCGGATCCTCTGATCGTGACCCATAACGGGAGTACGGTAGGTACCATCTCCCGCAAGTCCATTGCAAATATCCTGGGTAGCAAGAAGAATTCGAATATCTCCCCCAATGCCATTCATGTCGCCAGCACAGTGGAAGATGATTTCACCTCTGCCTATCCCGATCAGGGGCTGGACGTGGCGATTCCTCTCCTCCAGCACTACAAACTGGTGGTGGTTCTTGACCGTGACCATCGATTGGTTGGGCAGGTTACTGCTGTGGATCTGCTCAAGGTCCTGCAGCCGGACTGTACTGTTGAAGAAGTGACAGAGACGGTCTGCACCATCCAAGCTGATGAACGGGTGGTTCATCTCCGACGGCGGATGCTGGATGATAACATCACCAAATTCATCGTCAAGGACAATAGCACCATCATCGGCATCGTCACCGAGACCGATGTAGCCACTGCGATGCGGTCCTTCAGGGAAGTGGTCGAGGACAAGTACCAGGATCACAGGATCCGGAACCTGCTCGTGAGGGACATTATGAGTTCTCCAGTATTGACCGTGGAAAAATCTGACGGTGTCAAGAAGATCGTGGACTTGATGCTCAAAAAGAGCATCAGCAGCGTGCCGGTCACCGACAACGGAGAGATCATCGGGATCGTCACCAGAGAGTCCCTGGTAAAAACCCTGTAACTCCTTTTTTCCCGTCCACCTATCATTTGATGAGAAGTCCGATTGATCTCTCTACATGGAATTAGTTCCATTCCGCATCCAGGCCTATCTTCTCTCCCTTGCGGCGATTATCCTGGTGGGGATTCCGGGGTTCATGGTCTTGGAAGGTCTCTCCTTTGTTGATGCGCTTTACTTCTGCATCGTCACCATTGCAACGGTTGGATATGGTGATATCCATCCTGTTACCAACGGAGGAAAGCTGCTGGCGATTATCGTAATCGTTGGTGGAGTGGGAAGTTTCGTGGGTCTCGTGGTCAATTCCCTGGAGACCTGGTTCAATATCCGGGATCAGGGGATCCGGCAGCGGAAACTGAATCTTCTCGTGGGGGTGTTCTTTAGTGATGTCGGCACGAAATTACTCGTCAGATTCTCACGGATCGATCCATCGATTGGGGAGATGCGAAAGGTCCTGATTATTAATGGTGCATGGACCGATGCTGAATTCGATAAGGTGGGTACTCAGCTTCGAGCTCGGGAGTATCATCTTGACCTCAGTCATGCGGATCTCAAAGAGCTGCAGCAGTTCCTCATCCAGCGGAGAGATATATTACTTCGGCTGCTGGAGAATCCCATGCTCTTTGAGCAGGAGCAATTCACCGAAGTCCTGCAGGCGCTTTTCCATCTCACCGATGAGCTCGACCATCGGGGGGATGTAAAAGACCTTCCGGAAACCGACATTGCCCACCTCGCCAACGATATGGTGAGAACCTACCGCCTGCTGGTGATTGAATGGCTGGAGTACATGAAGTATCTAAGGGTGATTTACCCGTATCTCTTCTCCCTGGCCATGCGCACGAATCCATTTGATACAGGTGCTTCACCCATCGTGGGAAAAGGATAACAATAAATTTATAATGATTAATAATGACGATTTATTGGTAGTCAGGAGCTGATGACATGGAGG
>JAJRCM010000042.1 GCA_028678965.1 Methanomicrobiales archaeon
AACCGGCGGAGGAGTGAGTCCTGAACCAGGGTGAGGAGGTCTTCTTTGGTCTTCACCGCGGTGAAGAAGTTCAGGGGGAGCGCCGCTGCCGCCATGGTGGGGTGGCCGCCAGCATCACCGATCTCACCGTATGACTCTTTGAGCACATTTCCGATGTGGAGGCGGATGTCCCGGTTCCGTGCAGAGATGATGATTGCATTTTCGCTGATCCCGTACACCAGTGCCGTATTCACTCCTTCCAGATTGATCAGGAGTTCCGCAGCCTGGGGGAGGGCATCACGGTTCCGCACAACCCCCACATTAGAGAAGAGGTACCCGCTTCGCACCTTCCGGTTCCTGATCGCAGTCCCCAGGATGTCCATTGTTTCCTGGGAAAGTGCCGGCGAGGTGATCTTGTCCAGCAGTTCCGCATCAGACATGGGGATAAGGAACGCCGCATTCAGCAGGTCCTGGGGGGTCACCCCCCGGCGGAAGTCCCGGGTATCTGCCCGTATACCGTAGAAGAGAGCAGTGGCCACTTTCTTGCCGATGGTGATATCCAGTTCCCGAATGTACTCGGTAAAGATGGTGGCGGCCGCTCCCACCTCGGCACGCACATCCACAAACTCAGCGGTTGCTACCGCTTCCTCCCCGTTCATGTGGTGGTCGATGATGAGATGAACTATCGTCCCCTTCCCTAGCTCATTGTTCGTCCCCGGCGCTGAAGAGTCCACCAGGGCAAGATACTTGCACTCTCCCAGGATTGCGGGGGTCAACCGCTCCATCTTGATATCGAGAAGGTTGACGAATGCCCGGTTCTCCTGGTGCCCGATATCCCCGCTGTACAGGATACGGCTCTGGAGCTTCTTGTTGCTCGCTTCTGATGCGATGGCTGCAAGTGCCATGGCACTGGAGATGGCATCGGGATCCGGGTTGGAATGGGTGACAATGCCCAGTACTCCCTCCTTCCCTGCCAGCACATCATACAGCTTCCGTGCCTGTTGCGATGACCGAATCCGTGTAACGTGATCGATCGCCGCTTTGGCAACCACCTCCTGGGGATAGATGACCAGATCGGCACCCGCATCCTCCAGGAGCTGAATACTCACCGGGTCGACCGCCCGGGCAATGAGGTGGGTGGTGGGATACGCCTGTTTAACGCTTTTTACGGCAGCAAGGTTCGCATCCTTGTCGTTGGAGAGGATAAAAACGGTGGAAGGCATGGGGATTCCCTCCAGCAGGTTCTGGTTCCTGATATCCCGTACCATGGCATTATATTTCTGGGTTCGCAGGTCCTCCACCCGTTTCCGGTCACGGTCAATGATCAGGATGTCCCCGGTCTCTTTCTGCAGTTCCTCCACCAGGTTATACCCGATGCTTCCGCATCCAAAAACCGCATATCTCACCCTTGGCGGGGAATTGTCAGGAACAGCGTCAGGCATTCGTATTATGTGTTATCGTGCCCGATATTAAAAGAATCCGAAAATTATATCAGACGCCATCGACCTAAGTATAAAGGTCGCGGGGGCCTGTAGCTTAGTCAGGAAGAGCGACGGACTCTTAATCCGTAGGCCAAGGGTTCAAATCCCTTCAGGCCCGTTGTTTCGGATTTTCTTGATATGAGAGCGTTTGTTTTCATCCTCTCCCGAACGGCAATCTCGATTTTCTTATCATGAAAAAGGGTATCGACACAATGGAGTCGATTTCGTACTACCTATCATCACATCCTTGCATGAGGTGGGATCGGGAGGATGGTGGGGTCGGAATTTGACCGTAGTCTCTCATCACAACGTGGTGGGAGAGGGAGTGCCCCCTCCCTTCTTAGCCCTCCCCCAAGCCAAGATTAAGGCGGTAGATACTTCTTTTTCACTGATATACGGAGCAATTATTTCCCGATTTTCACCAGCATCTCTTCCAGCGTCGGGTAATGGGACTCGATCCGTTCAATGAGACCCCCTGCTTCGACAACTGCTCCGGTCACCTGGTTCATTTCAAGAATGCTTGCTGCGGTGGAGATGCAGAACCCATTATCTCTGGTAAATGGAATGGTGCCGTTCAGCCGTGCGACATCACCGATGGTAAAGATGATGGTGTAGCTGATAGACCCGAACAGGTCACGGAGCTCGTGCATCGTGCCGAAGGCAACCTCCTTCCCCCTGCGGAGAATCAGAATCCGGTCACAGATCTCCTCCACCTGGTAGAGGTTATGAGCCGAGAGAATGACCGTCTTCCCTTTGCGACGGAGATCCCGCAGGTACTCCACAATCGCCCGGGACGTCATGGGGTCAAGGCCCGAGGTTGCCTCATCGTAGATGAGGATAGAGGGATTGTGGAGAAGGGACCGGGCGATCGCCACCTTCCGTTTCATCCCCTTGGAGAGCTCCCCGATCTTCTTCCCGTTCGCCTCCAGGGAGAGGGAGGTGAGGAGCCGATTCGCCCGCACCGTAATTTCCTCTCCAGACAACCCGTAGAGTTCACCGAAAAAGGACAGATACGCCGGTACCGTCATGGTCTCGTAGAGCCGAGACTCTTCCGGAAGGTACCCGAGCATCACCTTCATTTTCACCGGGTCCCTGAGGACATCGATCCCGTTGAGGGAGAGTTCCCCACTGGAGGGGGTGATCAGCCCGGAGAGGATCTTTAAGAGGGTGGTCTTCCCCGCTCCATTGTGCCCGATGACCCCAAATATCTGCCCTTCCTCAAGGTCGAAGCTCACCCCATCAAGAGCAACGAAGCCATGGTACTCCTTTCTCAATTCCCGGGCACGTATCATAGTACATTATTTTTAGTATTACTTTCATATATTTTTTTATATTGTAATAACAACATTTTATCGACATAAGGAATAATTATGGGCTCAATAGCGGCAATACTGGCAATTTCCCGCTGGGAGGTGAAAAGAGTGCTTTCCCAGACTACACGGTCAGTACTCCCCCTTGCCATCGTGCTGATCATTGCCCTGGTAATTGTTTCCGGTTTTGCCGCCCAGAGCGGTGTCCACCTCCAGGATGGCATCTACCGGTTGGGGGTGAATGATCCGGCCATCGCTTCCCTCTTCGCTTCAGACAGTCGTTTCAACGTGTACCTCACCGACACGGCCACGCTCCGCACGTACCAGAACTCGTACGACGTCATCATTATTGATAAGAAGGTGTCCGCAGCGAGGACCGACCGTGGGACGGCAGCCCTGAAAGCCCTGGAGCGGGGGTACCAGCGGTACATCGTAACGCTTTACAGCAGCGAGAACGATCTCTTCGCTGCCTATCCCCTGTGGATCGACCAGCAGTATGTCCAGAGCGAGCTGAACTTCCAGGCAACCGAGGGCGGCCAGTACCTGGGGGTCCGCCCCATGACCGCAAATCCCTATCCGGATGGGCCCGTTGAGAAAGTATCAGAGCCGGTCTCAAGCCTTCCCCTGCCCCCGGACGACCTGCGGCAGGAGCTGGTGCGGGCTTCGACAAAGGATGATCCGCTCTCCCGTTATACGGATGTCCTGAAACCCCCTGCGGAGATGGGAAACGTCCGAGTTCCCTCGCAGCTGACCCCCTCTCTCCCCTTTGACTCTATCATTGCCGTCTTCATCTTCATCTTCCCCCTCTATTTCATCTCCCAGTTCTTCATGATGTCCGTGATGGGTGAACGGCTCGACCGCCGTGGTGAGCCCCTCCTCACCACTCCCCTGCACCCCTACCAGATACTGGTGGGAAAGGCCCTGCCGTACTTCGCGGGGATGTGTATGGCCTCACTCACCATTGCCCTCGCCATCGGGGGCTCCCCCCTCCTCCTCATCCCGCTCCTCCCCGTCATGCTCTTCTTCATTGCTACCGCGCTCATTATCGCCATGCTGGCACGGTCCTTCAAGGAGCTGTCCTTCATTTCCATCTTCTTCTCCACGGTGATCACCTCCTACCTCTTCCTCCCCACTATCTTCGCCCATGTGCATATCGTGAGCCTCATCTCACCCCTAACTCTCGTGGTGTTCCAGCTCCAGGGAGAGGGGTTAACCCTCACCGATTACTTCTACTCCACGGCACTCTTCTTCATCACCAGCGTTGTCCTCTTCTTTGTCGCCGTCGTGAACTTCAAGGAGGAACGACTCTTCGGCCAGGGGAAGTTCCTCACCCGGCTCATGGAATTCGTTGAGGCCAGCATCTCCCGCGAACGGCCCTATCTCTCACTTCTCCTGATGAACGCCCTCCTGATACCCTTCGTCTTCATGGCCCAGATGATGCTCCTCGTGATCTTCTTTAATCTCCCCATGCCCTACTCCCTCGTTCTCCTGATTTGTACTGCTGCCCTCATCGAGGAAGTGGCCAAATCCGTGGGGATCTACGCTCTCCTCTCAAGACCCGGAGCCCTCGTGTCGTTCAAAGCCCTTGGAGTTGCCGCAGTCGTGACCGCTCTCGGGTTCCTTGCCGGGGAGAAGCTCTTCCTCTTTGCCATGCTCTCCCAGATCACCCAGTCGGTCTTCGGGAGTGTGCT
>JAJRCM010000043.1 GCA_028678965.1 Methanomicrobiales archaeon
CCCCCTAGAAGTCATTGCTCGCGAGGAGATACTCGCCCGGCTCAGGGGCTCAAGTATGGAGATCATCACAGGTAAAGGAGGCACGATTTTTGGCCCGGTGGCCCATATTGTAACCATGCTTGAGATGGTGATTGATGATAGTGGCGCGCTCATTCCCTGCTCCTGCATCCTTTGTGGAGAGTATGGGGTGCAGGGATGCGCTCTTGGGGTACCTGCCCGGGTAGGTAGGGAAGGCATCCATTCCATCGAACAGTGGCCCCTGGATAGGTGGGAGCAGGACCATTTCAATGAGGCTGCCAGCTTCATCCAGGGATTATGCGGCACCTTGATAGGGCGATAATACCATGCACCGGGTAACAAAGAGTGGTTTCAACTGATGACACTTATTGGCACCTCTGCTCCTGTTACCATCATCGGGGCATTAATCAATCAGGTGGAGTACACCAATTCGCCGGAAGGTCCCGTCATACACATTTTCGGGAGAACGGAGGAGGGGAGATTTGTTCATATTGAGGTCACCGGGTTCAAACCCTATTTTTACGTCCCCGTTGATCAGGCGGACAGCATCGACCACCCCTCCTTCGTGGAGGTGGAGAAGGAGAGCGTATATCCATCGATCAAGGGGATTCCACTACGGAAGCTCTTTACGTTTCGACCTACCGATGTCCGGGATATCCGTGACCGCTATTCTCACTATGAAGCAGACATCCCCTTCACCACCCGTTTCATGATTGATTGTGGTCTGACCGGGGGTGTCGCAGCACCAACCACTACCGTTGACTACCGGGCCCTCACACCTGCCGATGTTTCGGCCCCTGCCAGGGTGTGCATCATGGATATTGAGTGCGATGATGCCCGTGGTTTCCCTACTCCAGAACAGGACCCCATCATCTGCATCACCTGCTGGGATTCATTTGAAAACGATTACGTTACACTGCTCCTGGAGAGCGATGGAGTATCCCTTGATATAGCGGCATTGAAGGAAACCGGGGGTCTGAAGAATGGCTGTTTCAGAGAAGGGGTCCACACGGTGAGATGTTACCAGCGCGAGAGGGACCTCCTGGAAGGACTTGTCCAGTATATCACCTCGAAAGATCCGGATATCGTCAGTGGCTGGAACTTCCTTGGGTTTGATCTCCCCTACATCACCCGGCGGATGTCAATCCTGGGACTGGTGCCTGAATCGCTCGCCCGTCTTCCAGAGAAAGTGGAGCGAAGTGCACTGCGGGGACGTGCCCTCTTTGATTTGCTCGATGCGTATAAACGGATGCATGGTGCCCAGAAGGAGTCCTACCGTCTGGATGCCATTGCTGAGGAGGAGCTCGGTGAACGGAAGGTGCGATACCAGGGCACGCTCTCGCGGCTCTGGCGGGAGCATCCCGAACAGCTGGTGGAGTATAATTTCAAGGATGTTGAACTCTGCGTCGCGATAGATGGGAAGAACAAAATCATTGATTTTTACCGGGAGATTGCCCGCTATGTCGGCTGTCCCCTGGACAGGACCCTCAATTCATCGAATGTAATCGATATCTATATTCTCCGCAAAGCTCATGGCCATTTCGTACTCCCCTCCAAAGGGTATGCGGCCGCGGACGAATTTGAGGGGGCGACCGTTTTTGATCCCTCCCTTGGAATCAAGGAGAACGTCGTTGTCCTTGATCTGAAATCGCTCTACCCTATGGCGATGATGACCATCAATGCTTCCCCTGAGACCAAAGATCCAGGAGGGGATCTCCGCGCTCCCAACGGGATTAAGTTCAGGCGGCAGCCGGATGGTCTGACCCGGAGCATCATCGGCGAATTATTACGAGAGAGGAATGCAAAAAAGCGGGCGAGAGATGCAAATCCCTTCGGATCCCCTGAATATGTGCTCTATGACATTCAGCAGAATGTCATCAAGGTGATCATGAATACTTACTACGGGGTGAGCGGGTATACCCGGTTCCGGCTGTACGACCGGGAGATTGGTGCGGCGATCACCTCGGTGGGGAGGGCTATCATTGAGCACACCCGGCAGGTGATCGAGACTATGGGATATCATGTCCTCTATGGCGACACTGATTCCTGCATGGTCCAGATTCCAAGAGGTGACACCGCCTCCACTGCTGGGATCGCACGGGAGATCGAGCGACAGGTCAACTCGAGCTACGATAATTTTTCTCGGGATATACTCAATGCCGACCGGCACTATTTTTCCATCAAATTCGAGAAGATTTACCAGCGGTTTTTCCAGGCAGGAAGGAAGAAACGGTATGCCGGTCACCTTGTATGGAGGGAAGGTAAAGATGTCGATGAGATCGATATCGTCGGGTTCGAGATACGGAGGAGCGATTCCCCGCAGATAACCCGTCTGGCGCAGCGGAAGGTGATGGAGATGATCCTCCGCGGTGATGGCTATCAAGCAGTCAAGAGCTTCCTCGCAGATGTGATAAAAAATTACCGTTTGGGGAAGTTCTCCCTGGATGAAATTGGGATACCCGGTGGGATAGGGAAGGAACTCGATCAGTACGATACCGATGATGCTCATATTCGCGGAGCGAGATATGCAAACACCCATCTGGGTGCAAGTTTTGCTCGCGGAAGCAAGCCGAAGCGGGTGTACATCAAATATGTGAAGGGAAAGTACCCTAAAACTGATGTGATCTGTTTTGAGTACGGTGACCAGGTACCTTCGGAGTTCATCGTCGACTGGGAGATGATGCTCGAGAAGACGGTGAAACAACCCATCTCCCGGATTATCGAGGCAGTGGGGTGGGACTGGCACGATATTGACCCTTCAGTCACTACCCTGGCTCAGTTTGGGCTCTGAAGTGGGGATTATGGTCTGGTTGAAAGGAGCCGATCCCTAGCCAGGGCACAATAGGCTTCGTCAATCTCCACACCGATCCCTTTCCGCCTGAGATGCTGACAGGCAAGCAAGGTGGTACCACTCCCCAGGAATGGGTCGAGTACGGTGTCCCCGATGAAACTGAAGAGTTTGATACATCGCAGGGGAAGTTCGAGGGGGAAGGGCGTTGGATGACCGACCTTCTTCCTGCTCTCCCCGGAGAAGGTCCACAGGGCGTTCGTCCATTCAATGAACTCTTCCCTGGTAATGTCGGACTCTCCCCTCTGCTTTTTTCTCCAATCTTGTTTGTAGAGAACCGCAATTGCTTCCACCGGTGCGATCACAAAGGGGGCGCGTGCACTACGAAAGGATCCCCACGCGGTACGGCGGGAGATGTTGCCCTCATTCCAGATGATGGTCGCGTGATAGTGCCACCCCGCTCTTTTAGCAAGGGAGACGATATCAGCATAGACACTCTGCTGTCCCAGCCGGTTCTTGTCCAGAGGGATATTCAGGCACATCCGGCCATCCGGTCGCATCAGAACGAGAGCTTTCTCCAGCCAGCGTGTGCTGAACCGGAGATACTCCTCGTAGGGCATGTCGTCTCTCGATCTGCCATAAGCAATATCGAGATTATACGGGGGGGAGGTGACAATCAGATCAACCGATTCCTCAGGGATAGCGGTGATTTCCAGAGAATCGGCATGGAGGATGGCAATGGACCCATCATTGTTCTGATAGTACATCTGTTCCATAGGGTATCAATCAGAGAGAACGACGGAGAAAGGGAAGGGTACTGTTCAAATGTTCATCTCGCGGATTCGGTGAAGTAACTTGTCGCGCCTCTCCCGGATCTCGCGGTTCTCCTCCATGGAGAGAGCTTTATCATAACAGTCCACTGCCTCCCGGTGATTCCCCGTCTCTTCGAGGCTGACCCCCTTCCGGTACCATACCCAGGGGTCGCGGGACATCTGTCGTAGTGCCTTGTCGTAGCAAAGGATAGCCTGGTCATGCCTCCCCAGTTTGGCGAGAGAGACTGCTCGATGGAACCATGCTTCCCCGTGGTCAGGTTCGAGACGTATGATATACTCAAAACATTCGATGGCCTGGCGGTGCTGATCGAGGTGTGCCATGGCAATCCCCTTCCCCAGCCAGCCTTCAATATCCTTGGGATTCAGCTCCAGGGCTTTTATAAAACATTCAATAGCTTCCGCATGCTTTCCATGCTTCACCAGGTCAAAACCTTTATTGACCCATCCTGTCTCTTCCCCGCGTTTGAACACCGTCCACATCCGATCATCCCGCAGTACAGGTCAATTCATTAGAAGGGTCATTATCGATGGTATAAATACGTGCTGACATCTCCGACAGGGAGGAAGACCGATGTTTTCCAGCGCGGGGAAGAAGAACGACGGGAAGTAGTGAGGATGTGATGACACTGCAGGGCGATCTGGAGCCCTGTACGAACGTGTGGAATACATCGGACTACCTCCCCCTCCAGGCAAAGAGATGAGTGAGTGAGAGGATTGTTCCTCGGCGAACAGGAGAGCTCCATCGCTTCGCGCCGAGAGACTCATGGTTCCTACGGAAACAATCGTCCTCCCACCATTTGTCGGTGAGAGACTCATGGTTCCTACGGAAACAATCGTCCTCCCTATCCCGCCCTGGAACACGAACCAGACGGTTGGAAAAGCACTCCTCTTATTTTAGGGATCTCGATCGACCTCAATAGGTAATGAAGTATTTTTTGAATCAGTTCAACCCCAATTATTTAATATCGAGCATCTCTCAATTGCAATCAAGAAGGAGAGGAGCATTGACCACGGTGACATGGTGGTGGAGGGTACTGGTTCTCGGGCTACTTTTCGTGGTGGTAGCAGGATCTCCCGCATTCGGTGCGACTGTTGAGGTACGGGATGAGATGCAGGGCATCCAGAAAGCGGTCGACAGGGCACGTCCTGGTGACACCGTTATCATCCGTCCGGGAGTGTACCATGAACGGGTGGTGATTTCAAAATCGCTGACCCTGATGGGAGCCAGTGAGAGTAATCCTACAGACATAGGAGGGAGTCTGCTCCCCAGTCTTGAGGGTTGCCCCATGACGGGTTGCAGCCCCCCGGTCATCATAGCCCCACCTGGCGGGCCAGCTGTCGAAATAAGATCCGATAATGTGACACTGAAGGGTATAAGGCTCGAGGCAACTGACACCTGCCTTGTTCTCGAAAGTGCCGATCAGGTGTCGGTCAATGACGACACATTCGGAGACTGTCGTATCTGCATCGCGGGATTTGATACAGTAGGAACCCGCATCGACGGAAATTCATTTGCCCAGTGCCGGAAGGCTGCCCTCCAGCTTATCTCCAGTTCTGATGTAAGGGTAACGGCCAATCGCTTTCTGGGTGGACTCACTGGGATACGCGGGGATGGTATCACTCGGTATTACCTTGAAGGAAATCGCTTCCAAAGCCTGGCAGTTGTTGCAAATTTGGATAGCGTGGTCGATTCGGTGATAGGCAGCAATACACTTATCAATTGCACTCTGGGATACCTGATCATTTCATCACGGAACACCACCATCCGTAGTGATACACTGGAGAATGCCACGCAGTATCTTTTCCTCCTCAACTCTATTTCCACAGATGTGACCATCGAAGCGTACGACAATGCAACAACCATTTCAAAGGATATTGACTCATCTACCA
>JAJRCM010000044.1 GCA_028678965.1 Methanomicrobiales archaeon
CTGATCCTACCGCCCCGGCATCCTTTTTCGTTACCCTGATATCTGATGAAGCGCCTTCCGAATCTTTCGAAGAGAGGCTCATTAACGATTGGTTAGCCCCAACCTTGGCGTCCTTAAGCTCAATATGGGTTGGTTCAAGCTCTCCGACCTTTTTCAGGTCTTTGAAATCCCCTTCAGCGTTTTTTGGGATCTTTTCTTCCCCCTCCGAGGGAGTGGCAATCCTCACTGAGAGAGATGCCGTGTCAGGGTTAAGGTGCTCACCGTCTCTCACTGGCGCTATTGAATCTGATGGTGGGGATACCGAAGGGAGAAGATCATCCTCCAGTGTAGCATTTGAAAGCTCTTTCAATGGCCCGATGTCCATATTTGCCTTCAGTCTACCTGCTGTGACTTCGTGTACCTCTTGAGGAAGTGTGAGAGGAGAAGGAGCGGCATTGCCTGGAACCAGTGCATCAAGCATTTCATCAATTTTTTTGACCTCTGCCATTTTTTTCTGTTCATTTGAAGGCCAGCCTCGAAGTGAAGCTGCCAGTGTACCAAATACCCCCTTCAAGCCACGGATGAATGATGGTGGACGTTCCTCTTTCATGTTTTTCATCGGGACTGTTCCGATTGCAGACACCGGCTCTTTCCTTGATGTGCGTGAAAAGGCAGGGAGTTGGATCTTCAAGGAACCGCTCGCTCCGAGGAAGATCAACCCTATCAATGCGGTGAGGGCGAGGAGCACACTCAGGGACACATCGAAGAGGATAAGGACAACTCCCACCACGATGATCACGCTCATCATCAGTATTCTACGGCGGTCAGGATCCATATTATGCACCCCCCATCACCGGGATACTGAAAAAGGTGTGTACGAGGATTGGTGCGAGGATATAAATCATGCCAGAGATGACGCAGAGCAGGCTTGTAAAGAGATAGAACATGTATCTATCTCCCCCGGCGACAATTTTCGCTGCCAAGATGTTTGAAACAGTGATCATCACGAGGACTATGACAATGTACGTGGTCATTGCTGCTTCAGGGAAATTGACAAAGAGGTTCATCCCTCCCATAGCAGCACCACTCACGCTCGTCCCTGAAAGTGCCGATTGCGTCTCCCCAAACTGCCCCATCATCGAGCCGATGGCCTGTGTCATCATGAGCATCACGTGGAAGAGGAAGAGGAATATAGCCGCCATCGCGGCATGCATGGGAACGAGAAGGACGAGGAAACCCTTCGAGAACATGTTTCTTTTCTCCCTGAGTAGCACCTGCTCGAGGACTGAGGAACTGACAATCTGCCCGATCTCATCAGGTTTTCCGCCAAGCTCCACCGCATCGCGGAAGATATTCATGTATTTATACACGAGACTACTCCCGCTCTCACCGATAAATCGCTCCCAGCACTTCTTTTCATCCAGCCCCAGGTTCAAGCGTGAATAGGTTGAATCGATAAGGCGCTTGATGTTCGGGAGTGATTCCCGGTCCAGGTCAGCAAGAGCATTCATCGTGGGGATCCCTTTCCCCCCCATCACCGCTCCAAGTCCACGGATGAATACCGAAAAGTCTGAGTCGCGTTTGATGATGTTAGCATCATCGATATATCCGATGATACCGAGGGGGGCAAGAAGGACCCCGATGAAAAGGAATATCATCCCAATATTCCCCCCGAGAAAAACGAGGAGGAGAACAACCACCACAATCAGAGGAATGACCACACGCTCCATCCTGTGCACAATTCCCTGTTCCCGGGATTTCCACTGTCCCATTTTGTGGGTTCGTTCATCCTCTGGCACTGATTTGTACATAATGGAAAGGCCGATGAGCGAGATCAGGAAGATGATCAGATATGACATATTGAGGGTCGATTCAATTCCCTCTGGAGAATAGATGGCTACTGAGATCATGATGATGATGCCGATAAGCGATGCAGAGAAGAGCATGGCGACATAGGCGTCTCCCCATTTTTTGAGCATCTCCAGCCCCTGTTCGTAGGTGTTGCGGTACACACTCCGCATAGTCCCCAATTCCTTATTCAGGAAATCTTCGTCGGGAATACCAGACTCTATGGAGTTCGCATAGCGGTTCATCATACTGCGGAGCATCTCGTTCTGAACTTTTTCAGCAACAATCGTGAGGGCCTCTACGTAGCTGTAGTTCCAGCGTTTGACATAGGATTGAACCCTCTCCATGTATTTTGCCGGAACAAATTCCTTCCTTCCAGCAGTATATTCGAAAATTTCAGGACGCGTCACACCGGACGTCGTGATGGAGGCCATATAGGTACTCATGAACAGCAGGTCGCCCCCCATCCTCTTATCTTCAAACAGGCGGTCGACTAGACTCTTCCCTGATGAAATGAGATCGGCAAACGGTAATTTTCTCCCGTTTCGCCACCGGACAGACGCACCTAGATGCTCGAACATATCACGCCCCGATCTTCAGGAGTCCCTGCTTCTTTACTTTCGTCAGCATATCGAAGAGCTGGTAGAATCCGGAGTATCCTGCTTTATGTAGCCGCTCCAGAATTTTTGCTCGTTTCTCGATCTCAAGGTAGATATCAGCTTTCTTATGATCGGGGATTCCCAGCATGGTAGCAATCTTCTCTTCGAGGAGGTAACTTGAGCCTTTGCCAGTAAAGTCATGGGTATCGGTTATCGGATTATAATGGAACATCTCCACAAAGGAGAATCCTCCTGTTTCAGTATTATACCCAAGAAGTTCGCTTACCGATATCATCCGCCGCACCACCTCTCCCGTGGGGCGCTTAACTGCACTCTGAATGACGACAATGTTCAGGTTGTCGACATAGGTCTTGGGGATGTTAATAGGGTCACCGCAGAGCCTCTGAATCAGCTTCTCGACTGAGGCAGCATGGAACGTACTCATCACCGGGTGACCGGTCTGCATTGCACCGAACGCCACCGAGCCCTCCACTCCACGGATCTCCCCTACCAGGATCTGGTTCGGCCGCTGCCGCAGTGCCGATTTAAGGAGGTCAAACATAGTGACCTCTGACCCTTCTCCTTCGCCCTTCCCTTTTCCCTTGGATACTTCTCGTATCCAGTTATGATGGGGGATCTTCAGTTCCGGCGTATCTTCGATCGTAACTATCTTATTTTCTGCAGGGAGGAACGCGGTAATTGCATTCAGGCTTGTCGTTTTACCGCTCGCGGTCTCACCGCTCATAAACAGTGACATCCCATGTTCCAGACAGATCCAGAGGTATGCCGCGATCATGTAATCGCAGGTCTTGAATTCAATCAGCTGAAGGACGCTGATGGGATCATCCATCGCCTTCCTGATGGTGAAGTTGCTACCGTGTTTACTGATCTCAGATCCATAGACAATGTTGATACGGGATCCATCGGGAAGGGTCGCATCGACGATGGGATTGCGGTAAGTGAGGGGGCGTTTGATACGTTCGGCGATCTTTATGACGAACTGGTCCAACTCTTCTGCCCGATGGAATTCTATCACTGACTTCAACCCTTTAAAGATCTTATGCTCCACAAAGATCGGTCCCACACCATCGCAGGAAATATCTTCGATATACCGGTCAGAGATGAACGGTTTCAGTGGCCCCATCTCGATCTTGTCCCTGGCCATCACATATTGGATAGCCTTGAACTCCTGGGGATTGACAATAATCCGTCCATCGGGGAGAGAAGGAAGGGAGATAGAGCTCAGGTCATTCTGCCTGTTCTTCCTCTTTGCGGTGAAATCGGTGTTGAGGAAGGTGACGATCTTATTCTTGAATCCCCTTGTCTGACTTCCGTTATTGGGATCCCCAATAATGTCTTCACCCGGCCGCTTCTCATACAGGACCTGAGCAATCAGCTTTCGCAGGACATCGCTCCGCTCCTTCTCTGAGACCGGATCCTGTTCGAGAGCATCGAGCAGGTCAATCAGTTTGTTCTCCACCACCGGCAAGTATTGGGCGATATTATGGAGGAACGAGGGCTCGATGGGAATGTAGTAGTTCCGGGTATCGTTCGGATCGGGGAAGATATGGATGAAGGTCTCATCGTTGGCAGGATAGATGAGGTTAGGTTCCTTCATTGATTTGAGATCCCTCTTCAACTCAGAGAAGAAGAGAGGCATACCACAGGTATCCACCGGATAGATGTGGAGGTACTCAAGGAGGTGAGGACTTTTTTTAACATACTCCTTAGCATTAGCCGGAAGCATCCGGAAAAGGGCACAGCTGTCCAGGTGGTTAAAGCAATCCTCCCCTTCCTCATTCTCTGCCGGTGTGAAGGGAAGGCGGACAGTCTGGCTGAGAAAGCTCATATCAGATCTTTGCCATCGATACAGGGATGATCTTCATACCATAACCGGGGTGGACCTCGAAGCTCACGAGATTACCGGACGTCTTATGGGCGCCACGCACCTTTACCACCTCCAAGAGCATCACATACTTGTTCCCAAGCTGGGTCTTCTTCATCACCAGATGGGCATCGCACTTGGAACGAATCCTGACCAGGGTATCTTCTTCAAATGCATAGGTGTGGAGGGTGATGAGAATGGTCTTCCCGTAATCCACCAGGTTCTTACAGTTAGTGAAGAAGGTGAGGATGGTATCAGAAGTGGTGTACTCGGTAAACATGGTCAGGGAATCGATCACCACCACCTCGGCCCTGCTCTGGCGGATGAAATCAATCACCTGCTGGAGCATCCCACCCATCTCTTCCTTGCTCCACTTGGTGCCCTGCTTTGGGAGAGGAAAAACGCGGAGGTACCCCCAGGCAAAATAGTCAGAGATATCAAGGCTCATTGACTCCATAATGGATATAAATGCCTTGGCCGTGTTCTCAGTGGTGAACAGATCGACATTCAGGCTCTGCTTCATTGCCCCCCAGATAATCTGCTGGGTGAGGACACTTTTCCCGGTGTCATTCTCTCCCTCAATAAGGGTGAGGGAGGAAAGGGGAAGGCCATCCGCTATCTTCTTGTCTATTTCTGCATGCCCCGTAGAGAGTACGGTCTTTTCCCGTCCTTCGGGGATATCCACCAATTTTTCAGGATTTTTTCCCATTCTCTTTACCTCACAGATAGGCGGAATCTGAGACTCCCGATCCGGTGGTTACCTGTATCCATGTCGGTGCTGAGCCGCTGTAGGACAACGAGATTATCATTTGCTCACCAGGATCCAGCTGTCCAGGATGGATATTATCGGGGATGATAGAGGTGACTCTCCATGTGCTATTCCCCATGCCATAGATATACACCTGGGGAATCCCATCGATCAGGAGGTAGACATCGGTATGAGTAAAATCCCCCATGATTTCACTTCCTGTATTATCGATGGTCACATCGAGTGTTTGCTGTGCTTTTTTGAGATTTGTATACACGATCTCGATGGAGGACCGCATTCTGGTCTCCTGTAGGGAGATCGTATCCCTCTGTGCTGTCGCCACTACTTCTGCTGTCGAGAGTGTACCTCCCACCAACACATACGCAATGATGATGAGGAGTAATGTGCCAATAGCTGTAGCAACCAGAGAGGCACTGCCCATATCAACCACTCGCCGTAAATTCTGTAGATCTCACCACGCCATTTACGGATACAAACTGGAAGTACACCACACTACCAACGGAGGTTGGGATTTTCGCACTCGCCACTGTCATGTGGAGAGTCTCAGCGGAATCCCAGTAGGTGTTGGTGTCACTGACCACCTCGTAATTCCAGCCGTTCCCCCCGAGAGATCCCACCTTTTTAGGAACGGTCTCGAAATTGCCTGGCGCCCCGATGAAAACGTCAGATTGGTTGATGTCAGCATAGGCAATCCTGTTGTTACCGATGTTCTTCATCCAAATCTGTGCAGTGCCCGTTTTGGCATAGGTATTGATGATCTTAAAATCTGTTCGAATGCGGGAATCTGCCTCACGGGACGACTGAGAGAAGGTCCCGGCCATGGTATAGATCACCGGAAATACCGCATTCAGGAGGATTGCTGCAGCGATGACTGCAGCGATGAGGAACATGGCAGTGGTGATGGTGTCGCTGGCCACAGACTACACCCCGTCGAGCATCCGCACCCAGTCTTCCTGAGATTCTTTATCTACACTATTCGCGCCTTTCTGAGGTACTCCATTCCGCCTTTGCTGCTCCATCAGCACCTCAATCATATCCCGATCCAGGCTCATATCCGCGGGATCAAGAATTCTGTTCAGGGTATACAGTTCCTTGATAAATTCATCCGGTCCGATATCATGCGATTCACCTATCGACGCTGGCATCAGACGGGTTATCTCTTTCACCAACTCTCCCGATTCCTTACTGATGTACCCCATTGCCCGGTACGATTGGAGCATCATATCCAGCCGATCATGGCCGTACTTCTTCACCATGCGGGACGTCCACTCAAAGAGGCGATGGACCTTGGTCAATCGGAGTTTTTCATGCGTCTGTTTTATTCCCTCCCCCTTTGTCGAAGATCGTGCCGCCACTTGGGATCTTAAGGTCTCAATGAGCCGATTATCAGACAGCGTTTCCTGCCGAGAGACCTGCTGCGGGTGGGTGATATTATCTTGGGTGATAGTGCTGCCTTGCTGAACATTTGGTGGAAATTGGCGGGTATGATCGGCAGATACGAGCTGCGAGCCCTGACAACCATCACCTCCAGGAGCCGACGGTTCACGGTTTACTGCAGTTCCTCCCTCCCGTCCTTGGACTGAGGAACCAGATGAGACCGTACTAACGAAAGGATTCTCCAGTTCATTCATCCGTTCGCGGATGTCAATCAGCAGACGTTTGATGGAGACCTTGATCTGGTCCACGTCGTCCTGGAGTTTCTGGATCTTTAAGTCGGGGTCATCGGCAGGGGCTGACGTGAGGGTGTGTTCCGCCTGCGCCTGGTTCTCTGCCATAATGAATATTGATTGTTATTAATAGTATATAAAATTTATTAAAATTTAAATTCAGTTTAAATTAATTATTAATAAAAAATAATCAAAAATTTAAGTTATAATTTCATTTTTAGGCAAAATAAACAATAATATAAATTGACTAATTTATATAATATAAATGTAAGATAATCAGAATTTCGCGGAAAGGGACGATACAGAACGAACAAAAAGAGGGGAATTTAGGGTTAGATCGTCAGGGAGTTCACCGCGTCGATCTGGGCCGGTCCGCGACTGGACAGAGGAATCACTGCACCGGTGCTCGGTCTGATCTCAATCTTGAAAGCCTCGTTGTTGGTCAATTCATGATTAGTATTGAGATTTGCCTGTATGGTCCAGACTTCCCCCTTCTCAAGGAGACTGTCGCCGTCATCATTCTGTTTTGTAAAGGCATTCCAGGTGCCGGCAGTTCCAGTGCCTACCGTTGCACTGTAATTGAGATAGTCAACAGCACTCGCGGTAATGTAGGTCATGGTCACCTTTGACATGTCGATCGGCTCGCCACCCGCAGATTGCTCAACGGTGAACCGAATTATCGAGATATTAGTTGTCCCCTTGATACCGAGTACAGCTCCCTTGATCTGCAGAGCAGTGCTCGATTGTTCAACACCAGTCTTAACCGCTTCCTGGGCTTTCTGCGTGGTAAAGAAACCAGCACCCAGCACTACGTATGAAAACACCGCCGCGACGACCACGAATGCGATGAGCACGATAGCCGCCTCGAGGCCGGTGAACGCTTCATCATGAACGATTCTTCGCATTTCTACACCTCATGTGAGTATTGGATCCCTCCAATACTACTGATTAGGTTAATTATTCTTCTTAATATATATACTTTCTCAATTTATTTAATCTAATAATTTTTGAGATAATTATATTCAAAGACAATTAAAAGGACAAAGATGCATTTCTCTGCAGATCATATGGTCTTGATATCGTCAAAATATTTATCAGTATCTTCAGTTGCATGCTGGCGCCCATGAATCTTCATCAAGGCCACTTCAGCTCGCAGCCGAACTGTCTGATCCTCATCCAGGAGGAGCTCCATCAGTGCGTGCTGGGATCGGGGATCCCCCAGCCGTCCCAGCGATTTCACTGCTTCCCGGCGGACAAACCGGTTCTCATCATGCAGACGCTGAATGAGGGGATCAATTGCTCGCGTGTCCCCGATAATCCGGAGGGCTATGGCTGCACCCATCCGCACGTGCCAATCCTGATCGGTGAGAGTACTGATCAGGGAATCGATGGCCACCTCCCCGCAGGCGGCTAGCGCCTGTACTGCCGCTTCCCTCACATTCCGCTGCGGGTCTTTCAGGGTTTCCATCAGTGGAGGGATGACGGTTGGGTCCCGTATCTTCCCCAGCGATTTCGCTGCTTCCTCCCTCACCTGACGGCTCTCATCATGGAGGGCTTTCATAAGAATAGGAACACCACGTTTGTCGCCAAGTGTACCGAGAGCTCTCACCGCCTCTTCCCGCACCCTCTCATCATCAAGTGTCAAGGTATGGGCATACCCCTGGATAGCATCTTTTCCACCTTCACTAACTCCCTGGTAATCAGCTGCAGCGCTGCTTGATGGAATCCCTGCTGGGGATTTATCTTCTCTGCCCCGGGCTTTCATGGCGAGAGCTGACACAATCCAGACATCAATGCCTGCATTGAGAAGGGAAAGAAGGGGGTCCAGAGTATGCCGCATCAAAAAAAAGAGTGCGGTAAGCATCACAATCGACCCGATCAGGAGCATAATGACTTGTGTACCCCTCTGTGGATACCACAGTGACACAAGAAGAATGGGGATGATATAGAGATGGGGTATTAGGTAGTACCGTTCGATAATCAGCGTGTTGCCCTGTTCCAGGATGGCATAGACCGTAACGATGAACGAGATAATTGAGAATATCGCGATAAGTACGAGCTTCACCAGATCACCGATCCTATCCCCGAACATCGAATCACCCCCGTGGTGTATCTCCCCTTTTCCTGATGACAGTTATTTTACATTTATAGTATATATAACATTTTATTTTTTTATAACAGTTAATTTTATCAATTTTAAGAATCTATACAATATAATAAGTTAAAATAGGGATTGTATCATCATGCCTGAAAGATACCATCAGAACAGAATAACACAATGAAACATTGTAGGGGAAATCGACATGGACACTAGGGACATTGGTGCGGTTGGCGGGGCGCTCATCGTGGTTCTGATTCTCGCTCTTGTAGTGAAACCGATGTTTCTTGGAAGTGAATCGTCTATCAGCCCAACAAGTGAAGGCTATGATCCCCTGGTAGTCCCGACTCCCACTATGATTTCTCCCGCTCCACCCCAAACAACAATAGAGGAAGTCCCGTATACTCCCGCGTGGAACGGGACGATTATCATTCTCTCATTCTCCGGTTCCAGGGATACTGAGGGATCACTACCTAATGCTTCGATGATGAACGCCACAGGTCCTGTCAATGCCACACCCACGCCTACTCCTAGGATATTTCTCGGTCAATCAACGGTGAAAGGGACAGAGGGGATAACCCCAGCCTATAAACCGGGAATTCCTGAAGGGGCGATTAGAACTCCCTCAATGAATTATTCGCAAAGAAATGACCCCGCCATGATTTTTGAGGAGACCTACACTTTGAGCTATACGACTGTGGGGTTATTGGTCGATGTGGTTAAACCCCCCTTTACTCTCCGGTTCACGACCACCCCCACCACCATTGATCCCCTGTACAAAAATAATCCGCATTACTGTTTCTTCACGGTCACCATTCGTGACCCGGTCACTAAGGACGTAGTAGCAGAAGAGGGCTATGGACGGGTGTATGGGACTGAGCACGAAAAGAGTATCATTATCTACCGATCGGGCGAGTACCACATAACGTTATACGGGAATATGGTGCAAGTGAAACTCTCTATCCTCGCGGAAGCATAATCCATGGAACGAAAGGATCTTGCCTTCCTTGGTGTTGCACTCCTCATCGTACTAGCACTTGCCCTTGTGGGAAAGCCTCTATTGCTGGGGGGAGAGAATCCCATTCTCAAGTACGTACTGGCAAACGGGAGCAAGGAAGATGATGCATCGACAAACGTTCTCCCTACCTCACCGGTTCCCTCCCTCTCGCTACCACCAACCACCACCGCTCCTCCCTACCGGACGTATGCAATCCTGAACGGAACCACCAGCGGGAGAACTGAGTCATTTGCTATTCCCTTCCCCCGGTGGATTCTTTCCCTGACCGCAGTGCCCCAGCTGAATACCACCGCAAATTCTACCTTCATTTTCCCCAGATTGCGTATTCAGGTGGTTGATGCCGAGGACCCTTCACGGATTGTCCAGTCGATTGAGCCGGACCTTCTCGATGCCCGGATCAACACGCCCTTTGATCCCCGACCGTGGAAGGTGGAAATACCAGAGGGAAACCGAACGTATTACCTTGTCGTGTACTCCCAGTCTGTGGAATCCTATACCATTGAAATCCTGGTACAGGGTTGATACCTGCCTTCCATTCCCTTAGAAGCGCTTGGGATCGGTCTCGATATCAACAAGCGATGGTCTCTTCATCTCCATGGCAGAGCGGATGGCGGGAGCGAGATCCCGCGGTTCTATCACTCGGAA
>JAJRCM010000045.1 GCA_028678965.1 Methanomicrobiales archaeon
GCGGTATGTGAATGTTCTCGGTAATGTGGATATTCTGTTCACCTGCGGCCTCTTCATCCTCTATCATCTTTTCTCATTCCTGTATTACTGGCATGAAATGGTCCAGGCTGACAGGTTCAGAGAGCTCTTTATCCGGCCATATTATCGGATTATTCCCATGCATATGACCATCATCCTGGGAGGTTTCATGTATTTGGCAGCGCTAGGTTCAACATCAGGTAAATGTGATCAGCGTTCATACGGTGAGGTGGAGAACCGGATGCAATGAGCAGTGGGGGCAAAGATTCACGGGAAGAGCTGCTGACTACGAAGCTACGAGACCTGGAAACAGCGATTGCACGGCGTGGATCGATGCTGGGCATGTATTCCGGCGGGGTGGACAGTACTCTTCTCGCTGTTGTCGCTCACCGAATCCTGGGGAGGAAATTCCGCTGTGCGCTGCTGGACAGTCCCCTGATTCCCCGCCGGGAAGTGCAGGATGCACTCGAACAGGCCAATCGTGAGGGATTCTCCTGCCGTACGATTCATTTTCCCATCCTCGCCGATGAGGTATTCCGGGCACATCCTGTAAACCGTTGTTACCTCTGCCGGAAGCATGCTTCCGCTCTCCTGAGGGGTGAAGCGAACCACACAGGAATGGAATGGATCGCCGATGGCCTGACAACAAGCGATCTGGGCACACATCGCCCTGGCATTAAAGCCGCTGATGAAGCGGGTATTATCCATCCTTTTATCGAGGCAGCTATCTCCAAAGACGACGTCCGTGGTATTGCGAAGATGCTGGGCTTGGGGGTGTGGAACAAACCCTCAGCTGCCTGTCTCGCTTCCCGTATACCGTATGGTGACCGCCTCGACGAGCCGAAACTTGGGATTATCGAGCGAGCGGAGGACATCCTCCACCAGATGGGGTTCCCTCAGGTGCGGGTGAGGCTCCATGGCCCTGTGATGCGGATTGAAGTGCCGATGGAGGAACTTGAAAAGATTCTGGCAATGAAGTCGGTTCTGGTGGAAAAACTAAAACAGGGCGGTGGTACTTTTATCACTCTTGATCTCGAAGGATTCCGCAGCGGGAGTATGGATGAGGTCGGGTGAGGGAAACAACCGTGTGTGGCGGAAACGTAGTAGAGTCCCTCGAGGAAGGGTTAACTATCCGTGGGACTTTGCCGTTCCCTCGCCCTGCCTACCCGTTTCTTGGGCCGCCAGAAACGGAGGTTAGCAACGAGGCGATCTGCCATCCTTTTGGATTTGGCGTCGTTATCGTAGGTGGCCATCATCTCATCCGGGCAGTTCCTGAAGTCAATGTACATGCTGTCCCATACAATCTGGTGCTTTCTTGCCACTTCTTCCAGAGCAGTGAGAACATCAGAGACGAGTGCCCCGGTCATAGGTGGTCTGAGAGCACACCTGAGGATACTAGTTCGGGTGCAGGTCAGAATCTACTCACCACAAGCCTGATGCCCCGGATCAGGAGAGTACGTATGAGGACCTCGCAGCGATGAGGGTCGGTGTTCTTTTTTCTGGTGGGAAGGATTCAACCTACGCCTGTTGCCGGGCGATGGAGGCAGAGGAGGTGGTCTGTCTCATCACGGTCACCTCAAATAACCCTGACAGCTACATGTTCCATACCCCCAATATCCACCTGACAGGACTCCAGGCTGAGGCAATCGGGCTTCCCCTGGTCAGCGTGGCATCACAGGGCGTAAAGGAGGAGGAGCTTGCGGATCTCCGAAGAGCGATACTCCAGGCAGTGGAGAAATATGGGGTAGAGGGTATCGTGAGTGGGGCAATTCTCTCTGTTTACCAGGCTACCAGGATCCAGCGGCTCTGCCTTGTGCTCGGTCTCTGGTGCTTCAATCCTCTCTGGCATACCAATCAGGAAGAGTATCTGAGTAACCTGCTTGCAGGTGGCTTTGAAATAATCATCACCGGCGTTTTTGCCGCACCCCTTGATGAACGCTGGCTTGGACGAACGATGGATAAGGCCACTCTCGTATCCCTGCGGAGTATTGTGCAATCCCACGGTATCACCCTCACCGGAGAGGGCGGCGAGTACGAAACGTTTGTCTCCGATGCACCATTCTTCCGGAAACGGATAGAGATTCTTCAGGCACACACTACCTATCGTGCGCATCATGGCAGGTATCTGATCGAGCGGGCGAGGCTGGTGCCGAAATGACCCTGCTTGTGAACCTTTGCGCTGAGGAGCACCCTCTAAGCCGGGACGAGTTCGTACTCCCCATTGCCCGTATTGTCGAACGGGCTGGTGAGGTACCGACCATCTGCCAGTATAAGGACATGCGGGGGCATGGACCACCCAGAGGGGAGAGCGTGATTCTGTGCGGGACAGCGCTACAGGATATCGCGTACTTGGAACAGCTCAATCAGTTCTCATGGATCACAGAGAGGGATATACCAGTGCTTGGTATTTGCGCCGGCATGCAGGTGATCGCGTTACTATTTGGCGGAACCTTGGGCGAAGATAGGGAAATTGGTATGACCGGCATCCAGATCGTCGGGGACGACCCCCTCTTTGAAGGGCAGCAGGAGTTTGAAGCATTTGAACTCCACATCCTCTCCATTGTCCCACCCCCTCATTTCCATGTCCTCGCTGTCTCCTCCCGTTGCAGCCAGGTGATACGGCATCCGGACCGGTGCATCTACGGGGTGATGTTCCACCCCGAGGTCCGCCATGACTGGGTAGTGGAACGGTTCCTCATGCATGCCCGCATCTACCAGCATGGCATGGAATAAAGTTCTCGGAAGTTGAGAGCTCTTGGGAACAGCATGGAGGATCGCACCGTCAGGGTGGGACTTATACAGACAAAGGTATCGGACGATATGGAGCGCAATCTCGAACGCTCCATTGGGTTCACCGAGGAAGCTATCCAACGTGGAGCCCAGATAATCTGCCTCCAAGAGCTGTATCGCACCCCGTACTTTCCGCAGTATGAACGGTGTGATGCACGCCAGTATGCTGAAACCGTCCCAGGCCCCTCAACAAAAGCGTTCTCAGCTCTTGCCAGGGAACACCGGGTGGTGATCATTGTCCCCCTCTTCGAACAGGCTGGGAAAGGGGTGTTTTATAATACCGCGGTGGTCATCAACAGCAAAGGTGAAATCCAGGGGACATACCGCAAGGTCCATGTGCCCTTTGATCCCCTGTTTTACGAGAAGCAGTACTTCCGCCCTGGCGACGGCTTTTCCGTCCATGAGACCGAGTTCGGGCGAATTGGTGTGTTAATTTGCTATGATCAGTGGTTCCCCGAAGCAGCGAGGATACTCACTCTCCAAGGTGCGGATATCATATTCTACCCAACCGCTATCGGTTGGATACATGGAGAGGAGTGTCCGGCAGAGGGGGACTGGCAGATCGCCTGGGAGACCGTCCAGCGGGGGCACGCGATTGCGAACGGAATCCATATTGCTGCCATCAACCGGGTAGGGAGGGAGAACGACCTCGTTTTCTGGGGAAGCTCGTTTGTGTCTGATGCATTCGGCACAGTGATCCGCAGAGCGAGTGACCGTAACGAAGAAGTCCTGGTGGTGGATGTGAATATTGGTATGAACCGTGAGGTTCGAGAGGGGTGGGGATTCCTCCGGAATCGCCGGCCAGATGCGTATGGAGCACTCACTGGGCACAGCCCCGTGCTTCCCACACCCCTAGGGACGGGATTTAAGATGCCTGCAGAATGGGAGCCGCACGAAGCTGTCTGGCTCTCCTGGCCTCATGATCGACGGACTTTCCCGGCGCTGGATGAAGTAGAGACCGCTTATACCGCCATTATCCGGGCACTTCACCGCGAGGAGAAAATTCATCTCCTTGTTAATGGCAGGACAATGGAAGCACAGGTCCGGCAGATGCTGAACCTTGCCGGGGTCGCGATGGACAGGGTGATGGTGCATGTTACTACCTATGCCGATGTCTGGTTCAGGGATTACGGTCCGACGTTCATAGTGAATAAAAAGGAACGGAGGCTCGCCATGGTTACCTGGCAGTTCAATGCCTGGGGTGGCAAATATACCGACCTGGCGGTTGATGCCCGGATCCCCTCCCTGATAAAAGAATGGCTGGGCATTGATGACTTCCAACCGGGGATCATCCTGGAAGGGGGCTCAATTGAGGTGAATGGTCAGGGGACGGTGATGACCACTGAGCAATGCCTCCTGAATGTCAACCGGAATCCCCATCTCAGCCGGAAGGAAATCGAGCAGTATCTCGGTGAGTACCTGGGAATACGGAATGTCATCTGGCTGAAAGAAGGGATTGTGGGGGACGACACCGACGGGCATATCGATGATATCGCACGATTTGTGGATCCCCATACTATTCTCTGCGGTCTGGAGGACGATCCGAACAACGAAAACTACCCCGTGCTCCGTGAGAATTACCGAATCCTGCGTGAGGCACGGGACCAGGATGAACGACCCTTCAGGGTGATCCCTATCCCGATGCCTGGGATGATTGATTATCCGGATTGTCTCCCAGCGAGCTACCTTAACTTCTACATCGGCAATAACCTGGTGCTCGTCCCCATTTTCGGTGTTCGGAATGACCGGGCTGCTCTTTCACTGATCGGTCAGGTCTCTCCAGGAAGAACGGTGGTGGGTATCGATTGCCGGGCGATGGTCCAGGGGCTCGGCTCGCTCCACTGCATCACACAGCAGCAGCCGTCGGTATAGGTAAATCATCGCATCACCTCTGAAGGGGGTAGCGAAGACCCCAGTTTATATATAACGGGATTGTAAAGAGATCCTACGGAGATTGAGTAGGGAGCTGTTGTAGCATGGTGATGACATATCCATATCCCCAGGGAGACGGGGTAGTAAAATGGGTCTCCACGACTTGGCTTGAGGAGCACCTGAACGATAAGAATCTGATGATCCTTGATATCCAGCCCAATGTCCATGATTACATCCAGGGACATATCCCCAAAGCCACCTATATCAATGAGGGACTGTTTCGCATACACCGCAGGATACCCTCATTCTGGCTCCCGCCGGATGTCATCCAGGGGATCCTGCGTAACATCGGGATCCGCCGGGAGATGCCGGTGGTGATCTACACAAGTCCGGGTCCTCTCAGCATCTGTACCAAATTCATCGGCGATGGACTGGAGCAGACCATGGCTGCTTACACCCTGGCCCGCTACGGCCACCCCTCAGTCTATGTTCTCGACGGCGGGTTGACCAAGTGGAAAGAAGAGAAGAAGCTCCTCTCCCAGGAATTCCCATCGATTCCCGAGTCTGATTATCGGGTCACGCTAAAAAGTGAGTACTATATCAGCTATGATGAGGTGCGGTTCATGAAAGACCGGCCGGACGTCACCCTTCTCGATGCCAGGCCCTCTCCAGTCTATGAAGGACAAGGACCCTGGCCAAAACCGGGGCACATTCCCGGGGCCGTCAGCCTTCCCTGGGCGAGTCTGATGAATGAGAAGAATAAAATGCTCCTCAAACCGGAAGAAGAGATCCGGAGCATGGTGAAGGAGAAAGGAGCCACACCAGAGAAGACCATCATCTGCTCCTGCGGCACCGGGCGGGAGGCAACGAATGAGTTCATCCTCTTCAAATGGTTCCTGAAGTACCCGAAGGTCAAAATCTACGAGGGCTCATTCACCGAGTGGATATCGTATAAGGACAACCCAACCGTCGTTGGGAAGAACCCAAGATAACTTTCTTTTTTTTAATTTATTTCCGTCTTTCCGTGGAACGAATTCTTGCTTTGCGATGAGTGGATACTACTAGAGTAACCTTTTCTCCACCAGCAGGCCGAGCCCTACCTGAAGAGCAGTCCCGATTTTATAAGAACTACTGCTTGGTCCCGGCCGTGTGGCACTTTCCTGGTTGAGCATCAAAAATGGTATACAAAGGGGAGTACCATCTACATGTCTAATTCAAATTCCTTGGCTTCCCTTGAGAGGAAGTACCCAAGAATCGTCCGTATACCCACGACCGCACCGAGTATGAGGATCTCCTGCTGGGTGGGAGTGATAAGAGTTTTCAATACATCGGCGGCAATGAAAAATTCAAGACCGAATACGAGGTAGCTGGTAAATGCCCGTCGGATGTGGGAATACGTTTTCTGTGTTTTGTAGAATTCCAGCAGGACGATGTTGAGCATCGCCTTCAGTCCACCATAAATTATCAGGGCCGCCCCAGTGATACCGAACACTAAAGAAAAGAAATTGATAATATCTGTAAGAAGCAGTCCATCCATGCAGGAGCATGAGTTGGAAAGTATTTCAACCCTCCTTTTTCCCGACTCTGTCGTTCATTGCTTGGGCTTTATCATCCATGAATTCCCACACATATGGTCGAGAAAATGATTCTATGGAGTGCTATAACTGTCCTCTTTCATTTTATGTACGGTTTTGAGAAACAGATTAGAAATTATCTCCTCTGCTACCTAACTTTATTTCGCCCAGTGTACAGGGCCGTACCCCACCTTACTCTAATCCCCGGTGATACATGGGTCTCATGAATAGCGAATGGGGATATTTCTATACATGGTATAAGTAGATGTATGGCTGAAGGACTGAAATGTACCCTGTATGGATACACATTATCGTCCAAAGGAAGGGCATGAGTGACATCGTGCCCCAGCTGCTTGCAGAATGGAACAACGAAAAACTATGGAAAACGATTGATTGGAGACGAATATGAAAAAGATTGATGCATATATCCCTTTACCAACGGGCGATGCCTATGGGCTGGAATTCTTTTCAGTGCTCTTTGGATTTCTGGCAGGAATCTTTTTGATTGGTGCCATATTGTTGAATATTCCGGCGATTGCGGTTCTTGGAATATTCCTGGGACTTTTCTTTGTGCTGGGCATACGGATTGTGCGACCCACCCACCGCGTTCTGATTGAGTGGCTCGGTAAATACCAGAAGTATGGTGATCCCGGATTCTACTGGATTATTCCCGGTATACAGAAACTGTACGCAGTGAACATCACGGAGAAGATGGTAGATCCTGAAGCACAGGAAGTCATCACCAAAGACAACCTCAATGCGACGGTGAACGCCCAGGTGTACTACAAGATCAAGATCAGCGAGGAGGATGTGAAACGTTCCCAGTACAATGTCTACAACTATGAATACCAGATCGTCAACCTTGCACAGACCACGCTGAGGAACATTATTGGTACGTTCACGTTGAAAGAAGTGAACAGCCAGCGGAGCAGGATCAATGAGGCGCTCTACGAGATTCTCCAGAAGGAAACTGATGCATGGGGTATTGACATCATCCGCACGGAGCTGAAAGAAATCGCTCCTCCAAAGGATGTTCAGGAAACCATGAATAAGGTGGTCAAGGCAGAGAATGAGAAGATTGCTGCCGTTGATTACGCTACGGCAGTGGAAACACAGGCCGATGGCGAGCGACGTGCTTCAATCAAACGTGCCGAGGGAGTAAAACAATCAAAGATTCTCGAAGCAGAAGGTGAAGCGGGGGCAATCAAGCTGGTCAATGAGGCTGCGGAGAAATATTTCATTGGTAATGCACAGTTACTCAAGCAGCTTGATACCGTTGCCGTTGCACTGAAGGACAACACCAAAGTGGTGATACCTTCAGATCAGCAGATTGTGAACGTCATAGGGGAACTAGCCGGGGTTGTCAAGGCGAAATAATATTTTTTTAGGCGGGAAGGAGAGAAAACTCCAGCCGGGAATGGGTTGAAAACGTTATGATGCCGAATAAAAAAAGGAAATACATTCATTTTTATTTCGTCCAAAAAAATTGGAATAGTACATTTCTCGCAGTTGTACAAACACTCCCAGAAATCTTCCTTCACTGAGGATGATCAACAGGACGGACATCGGGGGCATAGTGTAGGGCTCAAACCTTTAATGGGACAATCGACCCTCATTATTGCGGTCAACGATGCTTTATAACAACTGAGTTTGGCCATCCTGCGAGCGATGATCCAGCGCAGCAAGAGTATAGGATAAGAGTTTTTGTTGATTACGGCAACGAACAGTTCGTGGACTCTCTTTTTTTTATAAAGGACGGTCACCCAGGGTAGCATCAATCCATTTCGTAATCTGGTCGCGGATTGAACGGAACCCGGCAAGCCTTTCCTCCTCCGTGCCGCTGATCGCACCCGGGTCAGGAAATGGTATATGTATCGTGTCTTTTGCCCAGGGGAAGAGCGGGCATACCGCAGTGGTAGGATCGCACATGGTCACCACCAAATCCATCTCCTCTCCATAGTATTCCCCCAGCGACTTCGATCGCTGCCCGGAGATATCTATGCCTATCTCACCCATCACTCGAATAACCTGCTTGTTCACGATTGATGGCTGGATCCCGGCACTGAAAGCTTCATACCACTCCCCATACCGCGTCCGGAGATATCCTTCTGCCATCTGAGACCGGGCTGCATTCCGGGAACAGATGAAGAGTACCTTTTTTCTAACCACTGAAATCCTCTGTCTAGGTGTGTGTTCTCTGTAAATAGGATTGCTCGCTCTCAATTTCAGAACCTTTCACTTGGTAGAAGTATGATGGGTGGCAAAGATACCAGACTGGAAAACTGAGGGGAGAAGACTCCCTTGAACCTCTGCACATTACCTCTGTATGGCATCCGTGGATGGCACATATTCATGGTGATCCCAGCGAGAATCCGTCATGCGCTTCCATGTGCTGGGGGATGGGAGAAGGTAATGCAGGATCATGAAAAAAACCTGGAGGATACCAGCAAAACCGACCGGTGGCAGTATGCCGAGACATTGAAAACGATGGGGAAACCCTCGGTTGAGTACCTGCTCCATGCCCTTAAGGTGGATGGGGGGTGAGGGCATTCTCCCCATCACGGGTATAACGGGGCAAGAGTTCTCTCCAGGAGAGCTGGGTGGTGAGGGCTTTCATAGATGAGGATGAGCTGTGGAGAGGATAAAAACGCATGGAGGAAATGCTGGTGATTTTTTTCATGGCGCCACCATCAGGTTCCACAAATTTTTTAACCCACGCACCACGCAGTGATATGATGTCACGAGATTCTCTCACATTAGAGCCGATCGGGGTGATTCACTCACCTTACCGAGACCGGGCAGAGACGCCCAGGCAGGGGCGGTTTTCTGATCAGACGAGTGAGATAGAACTATTTCCGGCATATGCCCGTGGCTTGGAGGGCATCAGCCGATGTACGTATCTATTCGTCCTGTGGTGGGGTGATCAAGCTGAAAGGAACATTCTCAAAGTGATCCCACCAGGTGAATCAGTGGAGCGGGGTGTCTTTTCCACCCGCTCTCCCGCCCGGCCTAATCCCATCGGTCTTTCTCTGGTGCGGATTCTCTCCATAGAAGGGCGCAGGATCCGGGTGATGTGGCTTGATGCGCTCGATCAAACACCCCTTCTGGATATCAAGCCGTATTCCCCCGAGATAGATAACATCGAGGAAGTATCTGGCGATACAAAGGAAGAACGATGATGAGTTGCATTGTCCTCACCTATACCTTTTAAATTTTAAGCCCCCATGTATTGGTACCTTGAATAACCAGCCAGGTGATGAAATGGCAAAAAAAACAGAAAAAGACCAGCAGTGTTCAGGAGATTGTAATAGTTGCGCTTCCTCACAGGGGAATAGCACACCAGCATCGTCCCTCCCAGAGCGTTCAAAGGCGACCATCAAGCATGTGATCCTTGTGCTGAGCGGTAAAGGGGGTGTGGGGAAGAGCACCGTCTCGGTGAACCTCTCCTACGCTCTTGCCAATCAGGGATACTACGTCGGACTCCTCGACCTGGATATGCATGGACCGAACATTCCTAAAATGCTGGGAATTGAGAATGCACGACTCCAGTACATGGGAGATAAAATCGAACCGGTCCATATCACCGGGAACCTGAGTACCATTTCCATGGCATTCCTCCTTCCTGACCGTGACACTCCGATCATCTGGCGCGGACCTATGAAAATGGCGGCCATCCGGCAGTTCCTGGATGATGTGAACTGGGGCCCACTTGACTTCCTGGTGGTCGATCTCCCCCCCGGTACTGGTGATGAGGCGCTCACCATCGCCCAGATAGCCCCGAATGTGCGCGGAGCGGTCGTCGTGACCACGCCGCAGGAAGTCGCAACCCTTGACTCCCGCAAAGCCGTGAAATTCATTGAGAAGATGGGTATACCGGTCCTGGGTATTATCGAGAATATGAGCGGCATGATCTGTCCTCATTGCGGAAAGGAGATTGACCTGTTCGGCAGTGGTGGTGGAAAGAGGGCAGCAGAAGAGCTAAAGGTTCCCTTCCTTGGTGCGATTCCCATTGATCCAGAGATGCGAAAAGCAGGGGACGAGGGGCACCCGTTTATTATCCGCCGCGGTGAGAAAAATCAGACGTGGGAGAGCGTGGACCAGGTCATGGAAGCACTGGTCAGGGTTATTGAAGGATAATGGTGGAATATCTCGATCTGCTGAGTGGGAAGAAAGAAGTATTGAAGATCTACGGGTCTATTGCGACTGCCTTTGAAAATATTGAGATCTTCCCGTACCTTCTCGAACCTATCTATCAGGAAGCGATGAATCTGGATGAAGACCGGCTCGATAAGCTCCGGTTCGCTCTCCTCCGGATCCAGGTATATGCCGATATTCACCGGAACGAGGATATGGAACGGGCACAAACGATGAAGTTCGTGGCGCAGGTGCTCGAGAAACTTATTTTCGGGAACCTGATGCTGGAGAAAGAACAGATCTCACCAGAATAATTTTTTTGAATACCCCCTATCATTCAATCCCTCCTACTAAAGAAGGGGGATAGGGGGGGAAAAAAGAATTATTCAGTCCATTCCTCGTCAGTCCGGACTCTGACAACCTTCTCCACGGGGATAACGAATATTTTCCCATCCCCCATCTTTCCAGTCCTGCCATGCTCCCGGACAGTGGCGATAACCCTCTCTACATCGCTATTTTTCACAACCAGTTCAATCAGGACTTTAGGGAGGAAGTCAATCTGGACCGGTTTTCCGCGGTATTCAAGGGTGATGCCCTTCTGCTCGCCCCTGCCCTTGACTTCACAGACCGTCATAGCCACAAATCCTTTCTGTTCAAGCGCCTGCTTGACAGTATCAAAGCGCTCCGGACGGATGATTGCTTGAACCATTCTCATGTCTCGATCTCCTCCTTATGCCCGTTCCCCATGCTGGGAGATGTCCAGCCCCACATACTCTTCCTCCTCCTTTACCCGTAACCCGATGGTCATGTCCACCACCTTTGCCAGCACGAAACTGACCACGAATGCATACAGCACAGAGGTACCGGCCGCCGCAATCTGGGCGAAGAACTGGCTCATGTTGCCATACATAAGGCCGGTGTAGTTATTCACCGCCGCGGTGGCAAAGATACCGGTGGCTATTGCACCCCACAGTCCACCCATGCCATGGATGGCCCAGGCATCGAGACTTTCATCGATACCCTTCTTAATACGGAAGAACATCATGCCGTAACAGAGAAGCCCGGCGACCGTCCCTATCGCAATCGATGAGAGGACATCGACATAACCGGCCGCTGGAGTGATAGCCACGAGTCCAGCGACCGCACCGCTCACCACACCCAGTGAACTTGGTCTTCCATTGACCCAGCTCGCCACCATCCAGGCAAGAGCGCCAGCAGCAGCAGAGGTATTGGTTACCACGAAGGCATTCGCGGCAAGCCCATTCGCCGCAAGGGCACTTCCCGCATTGAAACCGAACCACCCAAACCAGAGCAGGGCAGCCCCGAGCAGAGCCATGGGTATGTTACTCGGTTCCATGGTCTCTTTTCCATAGCCAATCCGTTTTCCCACGACCAGGGTGAGGGCCAGTGCGGAGAACCCAGAACTGATATGAACAACCGTACCGCCGGCAAAATCAAGAGCCCCGAACATGGCCGCCCAACCCCCGCCCCACACCCAGTGGGCGAGAGGATCGTAGACGAGCGTCGTCCAGAGAAGGCCAAAGACGATGAACGCAGAGAGCTTCACCCGTTCGGCAAAGACCGAGGTAAGGATGGCAAGTGTCACTGTTGCAAACACCAGCTGGAATATCATGAAGAGGAGTGGGGGTATGGTTGAAGTACCGGACGGTTCAAGTCCAACACCTTTCAGACCGAGAAAATCGAGGTTCCCGATGAGTCCCAGAATATCTGGTCCAAATGAGAGGCTGTATCCCACCAGGACCCACTGGAGGCTCACCATGGCAAAGACGATGAACGACAGTGCGATCATCGAAATGACGTTCTTACGGCGGACCATCCCCCCGTAGAAGAACCCCACTCCTGGAGTCATGAGCATGACAAGCGCGGTTGACATCAGAATCCAGGCCGTATCACCCGTGTTGAGAGGCAATCACATCATCTCGTTGGACTTATCCTCTATTCTATGGTTATGTTCTTTTTAATTTAAGATATAGGAAGGAAGTTTGTTTCCATGTTATTTAAATATAATCCATGTTTCACCACCAAGAAATAGACAATCAGAGATAGGAATGCCCTCTCCCTCTCCGAAATATCGCCATGATTCATATTATAAAGAATAGCAGGGGGAAGAGAGAATCCGAAGCGTTATGAAATGTTCTATCTCTTTGAGACCCTTTTATAACTCCCATCTCGTAATGGGATACTGCTCGCTCTCTCTTACTATGGCATAGATCTGTTCCATTGTGACCGGACAATACCGCAGTACTTCACAGCTCACATTCACTCTCCTTCTCTCTGCGTCCACAAAGGGGGCTGTGCGATGGGAATGCCCATGAACCACCCATTCACCATCATACTCATCCGGTGCCGTCTTTGGATCATGTACAACCAGGAATTTCGTATTCCGATACCTCAGGATATACTGTTTATCCCACTGCTTTGTATCATGGTTTCCCTGGGTCATGATGATGTGCCCCTTCAGTTGCGATCTGAATTTCAATCGCCCGAAATCACCGAGACAGAATATTCGATCATCAGGATCAACAGCAGAATTCCAGTTCTTAATCAGAACTCTGTGCATTTCTTCAATATTGATAAATGAATCAGCCCGGCACCATGGAATGATGCCCTTGTGACCAAAATGCAAGTCTGAAATGAACCAGACCTTTCTTCCGTCAAGAATTTGCAGTTCTCCATCTCTCTCCAACATTTTTTGACCATTAAAAAAAGAATGGACATAATCAGCTACCTTGCGAAGATCTCCTGTCATCGTCATGGTTTTAACCACACGTTCTATCGCTGCACATGTCTTTGAATAATGTCAATAGGGAGAGAAATAGGGTTAATATTTATTGAGATACTGGGTTTGCTCCCAGGAATGGACCATGGTCCGGTACGCCTCCCACTCTAATTCGGTTATCCGCTGGAGGTTCTCCATGATGTGGGAACCAAGGGTCTCGGTCAGTACTCGGTCAATCTCCAGCTCTTTCATGGCTGTGGGAAGGTCATCAGGGAGTGTCTCGATCTTTGCTTTTCGTCGCTCCTTTGGGGTCATCTCATAGATATTTTTATCGACACTGGGGAGTGGATCGATGTGGTGGTTGATCCCATCTAGACCTGCAGCAATCATGCAGGCAAAAGTGAGGTACGGGTTGCAGGTAGGGTCCGGGCTGCGGAATTCTGCTCGTGTGCTGTTCCCCCGTGCAGCAGGGACGCGGATCAGGGCAGAACGGTTGGTGACCGACCAGCTGATGTACACCGGCGCCTCATACCCCGGCACCAGGCGTTTGTAGGAATTCACCGTAGGATTCGCTACCCGGGTGAGTCCCTTCACATGTTTGAGGAGACCGCCGATGAATTGAAGGGCGACATCAGAGAGCTGTCGTGGTTTCTCGGGGTCGAAAAAGGCGTTCTTACCCTCGTTGAA
>JAJRCM010000046.1 GCA_028678965.1 Methanomicrobiales archaeon
GAGGAGAACTACTCAATGGGGCAATGGTGATCGGTCTTCCCCTTGCCCCGTATAACCGTGTCCGCATGATGATCATCGAGTATTTCAGAAGAAAATATGGCGAGGAAGGTGAATTCATCAGTTATACCCTCCCCGCCATCAATCGTGTCCTCCAGGCGCTGGGAAGAGTGATACGCACACCGGAAGAACGTGGTATTCTTATTCTCGGGGAACGGCGTTTCTTTGAGTCGAAGATCCGTGATGCCCTACCGGTCTGGTACCAGGAAGAGATGCTGACCTGTGATGTGACCACCTTCGACCGGTTTCTGGAGGGATGGCGGTGAGGGAGGGCGCCTGCCGATTTGATCTCTGGTATGTCCAGGTGAACTGGGAGGGATCGACGGTCTACCGCGTGCGGTTTATGAAGTCCGGTCAGGAAGCTCCTGTTCCTTCAGCGATCCTTCGCTACCTTGCCGGTAGGACCAGGGGGATTCCGGGACTATCCAGCATCGCCACGAAGGGATCCAGTGTTTATGCAGCCATTTACCGAGAGGTGTCCCTCGTTCCCTACGGGACCACCTGCACGTATGGTGAAGTAGCAGCCCGGGTGGGTACTTCACCACGGACTGTCGGACAGGCAATGGCCAGAAACCCCACACCGCTCATTATACCCTGCCACAGGATTGTTGCCTCTCGGGGGCTGGGAGGATTCACCCCTTCCGTAGAACTGAAGATGGCCCTTCTAGAGATAGAGGGTACAAGGAAGAAGGAAATGTGATGACCGCCCACCGATCACATGGGAACGGTGAAGGTACTATGGATGTCCTGCTGGCTCCCTTGCCCAGGGTTAAGGAATCCCTCTCCGGAAGAGAGGATATCTTATGAGGTCCGCGATCATCCTGGTAGGAGGGGATGCCCGCCGGGCAGGTGGACAGGCAAAATATTTCTTCTCCATCCGTGGAAAAACCTTCATTGAGCGGTTGCTGGAGACCCTTCAGCGCGTGGTGGGGGAGATTATTATCGTCGCAAAGGATCCTCTGCAGTGTGCACAATTCTCCCGCATGGAGGGTGTCCAGTGTGTCAGCGATGTCAAGAAGGGGATAGGGCCTATTGGGGGGCTTCATGCCGGCATGCTGCATGCAACGGGCGACACGCTGTTTGTTGCAGCCTGCGATATGCCCTGTATCAACCGGGATGTAGTGGAGCACCTCTTCACCCTCATCAACGATTACGATGCGGTAGTCCCCTGCTGGGACATGGAGCGCTTTGAACCTCTCCATGCAGTCTATCGGAGGGTAGCACTTGCCCGGTACCTTGAGGGGACACACTCCCAGTCCCTCCGGGCAATGGTGCAGAGCATGAGGGCACTCTACGTCCCGGTTGATAACCTGAAACGCTACGACCCGATGCTCCTCACCTTTACCAATATCAATCGGCTGGAAGATCTGGACAGGGTCAGGTCATTACTTGAAGGAGGGGGGGGTGGATATCGCCACCTATAGTAATACCTGGTATCGTCCAAGAAGAACAAAGACGTTTTTTCATCCCCCGTCCAATACTTCCCGATGGCCTACCGAAGATGGGTACATGACAACGGAGAAGGGTGGAAGTGGCAGGACCCGGAGGCAATACTTTCCTCAATCGGTGTAAGCGAGGGTGCCGTGTTCGTTGATGTGGAGTGTGGAGAGGGGTTCTTTACCCTAACCTGCAGCGAGGATGGTGGGAAAGGCCAGGAAGGTTATCGGGATTGATGCTGATGAGGAGGCCATTGGGCGCCTTCGAAGAGAGGCAGAGCGCCTCGATCTCCCCCACCTCACTGTCTGGGTGGGGAAAGCCGAAGACACAGTCCCTCTGACGAATGGTGCTGACCTGGTGTTTTTCGGAATCTGTTTCCATGATTTTGAAGATCCTTCCTGCGTTCTTCAGAATGCCCGGTCCATGCTCAAATACACCGGTATACTCATCGACCTTGACTGGAAGGATGACCCTATCACTACTGCATCACTGCGGCGCCGGTACTCCCGTAGTATGGTAAAATGAATGAGGTCCTTGAAAGAGAGGATCGGTTCTTGGAATGATGATACAACGCACCGATCTCATTTTGCAGAGGTGTAGGAGAAGATTGGATACTCCCTATCATCATTTCTTCTGAGCATTGAGAGAGAGGAGTTAAAAAACTGAAGAAATTTCGGGCGAGAGCTATGGTGCCTGGGAGAAAAAGGGAGGGCGATCGCTGCTCCTGTTCAATCGCTCCTGAAGGTGAGGGAGGCAGAATTCATGCAGAACCGACGGTGGGTGGGGGGCGGACCATCATCGAATACATGGCCGAGATGGGCGTCGCACCGCGCGCAAAGCACTTCTACCCTCACCAGACCATAGGTGGTGTCATTCGCAGTACGGATATTCAGGTCGGAGAGTGGTGCAGAAAAGCTGGGCCACCCAGTTCCTGAATCAAATTTTGTCTCTGAACGGAACAGGTCAGTGCCACAGCAGACGCAGCAATAGATACCTTTTCCGTGGAAATTGTGGTACTTCCCCGTGAAGGGAGGTTCAGTTCCTTTTTTCCTGGCGATACGATACTGTTCAGGAGTGAGGAGTGCCTCCCACTCTTCATCCGATTTCACCACCCGTTCAACCTGCTCAATCCTCCCTTTCCGGGCATTGAAAAGGGGGATTGTTCTACGAGGCGCCGTCTCTGCCATCATGGTAATCAGTACCTGCTGTGGGAAAAAAGAATCGGCGAGATCAGCTCGCTCCCTCCGTAGGATCAGGTGATCCGTTTCCGGCCGCTTGCATCTCGGGTGTACCGTCCAAACTCGCTCTCCAGGAGCGTATCTCCCCGAAAGACCGGGCCTTCCCTGCATACCCTGAATCCTTCAGGATCAATGCAGCATGAGCCGCACACCCCAATCCCACACTTCATGTACCGGTGGAGGCTGAAAAATCCGCGTTCGGGAATATGTTTCTCGTTGAGGAAAGAGAGGATCACCCGCATCATGGGCTCAGGTCCGCAGGTGCAGATAGCATCAAAGGTTTCGATATTCACCAGGTTGTGATCCCGTAACAGATCCGTCACCATCCCCCCATATCCCAGTGACCCATCATCAGTGGCAATAAGGAGGTTGGTGCACTCATCGAGCACATCCACAAAGGGCACCTCCTCTTCAGTCCGGGCACCGAGAAGAAAGGTATTGATGCAATCGGTTCGTGCGAGCTGGAGGAGGGGTGCGGCCCCGATACCACCGCATATAGCCAGTATCTCCCCCTCATCGGGGAACCAGGTACCGAATGGACCACGTATCCCCAGCCTGTCCCCGCCAGACAATGAAAAAAGGGCTTCGGTCGCATCCCCCACCCGTTGGACAGAGATGGCATTCGGGGCAGAGAGCGCCATGGGTATCTCGTCAATCCCTAGGACCCAGACCATCACGAACTGACCTGGATGAAACTCAATTTTTTTATTAAAGATGAACGTTCGGACGCCTGGGGTTTCACGAATTACCCGCTCAATGGTCACCGCTTCTGAGAGAGCATCAGCCATGGGCACACCCCACTATCTCTTCAGGTACTACACCTTCCGGTGAATAGAGGTCTCCCGCGATTCGCGTAAATATGGCACTATCATTATATACAGCACTCCCGATCTCCACCGCACTCGCTCCCGCCATCATCATCTCCACCACATCTCTGGCACTCGTCACGCCTCCGCACCCGATGATGGGGATCTGGCAGGCATCATAGAGATCAAAGACGCAGCGGAGTGCAATGGGAAAAATCGCTCGCCCGGAGAGTCCTCCCGAACCATGACCGAGGACAGGTCGCTTTAAATCGAC
>JAJRCM010000175.1 GCA_028678965.1 Methanomicrobiales archaeon
ACGGATTGCCTCCTGTTCGGTGCCCATGGTCAGAAGGATATCATCTGCCAGGCTGACCAATGAGGCCACAACCTGCTCCCACATCGATGCATTGAATGCATCGATTGCTCCCAGCATGAATACCGTTGCCCGGGGAGCACGTTCACAATATCGGTGAGCCACGGTGGCATCAATGCACATGGTTGCGGCCGGGTCAAGACGACCGGTATGCAGACCGAGAGAGAGGAGCGAGGTATCGTGGTCGTAAGCAAGGGGGTTCATACCCATTGTTCGCAGGACGGACGCACCTGCTCCAGATCCACAGCAACATTCGATACACAATTCGCCATGCCCTTTTCCCCATACCTGTTCCACTACGTCGTTGATGACCTCATACCGATGGGGGGACACATCCTCCATCGCAGGTTTCACCTGCCTCATAATCTCGTTTGCATAGTACTCCCGTACTGCAGTGAGCCACCGGGCACGCACTTCCTGGTAGATTTCTCCCCCCGTCTGCTCAAAGACCTGGAGTGCCCCGATGGTCATCGGCCGGAAGAGGAAGCTGCCCACCATCCATCGCTGCCCTGAGAGGAGCCCCAGAGCAAGAGGATCCTCATGTTCATCGACCACCAGTCGTGCCTCAGTCGCCTCACACTGGAGGAAATGTTCGGTCCAGATATCGTCAGTTAGATCGGCGAAAGAGGGCTCGATACAGCACGCATCCTCCACCCCGAGGAGCAGTGCAATGCTCATTCTTTTCTCCGTATCCTGAGACCCTCCGGCGCACGGATCAACCCCTCCACCCGAGCATCCTCCTCCATCTCCAGGGTTGGGGCAAAAACATTCCCCAGGACCGATGCCCCGTGGTCGATAGAGACCCGTTCCCCGCTAACCACCTCGCCGTGCACCTCGGTGTTGCTTCCTATCTGTATGCTGCCTGCCGCCCTCAGGCTTCCGAAAATGGAGGTGTACCCCCCCACTTCTATTGATTCAGCACTGATAGTACCGTGGAATCTGCTGTGTGCCCCGATACTCAGTGGTGCAGGGATAGAGATAGCCCCGATATTGAAAACCGAGCGGGGAGGGATAAGGAGTGGGGTTGAAGGATTTACCTCTTCTGCGGTGATCTGGCTCAAGAACTTCTCTACCTCTTCCTCACGTTCCAGATGGAGGAGGGCCATCAGATAGAGGAAGATGTACAGGATCACCGGCATTGGATTCCGAATGGATATCCATCCTCTCGCTTCAAAACCCTGGTCGAGCTGGACATTATCGCCGATATCCATATCGCCGAGCACGGTGAGTTTTCCCCGTATTTTCACTCCCTCGCCGAGATAGGCATCCTGTTCGGCAGTAACATCACCGATGATCTCGCAAAAATTGTCAATCCGCAGGTCACCATGGGCGGTGATATCCCCCTCTATCGTGCTAAACTCACAGATGGCAATATCTTCTCCATTGAGACCAAAATCGATCCGGCACCGGTCCCCCACGATCACATCCGCAGGGGTGACGAGAATTCGCTCCTGCAACTGGGTATGGTCTGGAAAAAAACCACGAGAGAGAAGATCACTGGGGTTGCTGGCCATGGTACCTGTCCTGGTATTCGTTATGCTCCATATTTATGAGCTTTATTAATTAAATCGAGGAGGATGGGCATGAGGGAAATACCCTGCAACCGGTGAAGTCCCCCCTCTGCGCACGCAGTCTCATCAAACGTGGTAACCCGGTCCGCTCGCACCCCTTCCCCATAGATGACCAATGGCACAGGATCAGCACTATGATCACGAATCTCGCAGGGAGTGCTGTGGTCTCCACAGACAACAATGAGGCAATCATCCAGTGTAAGGAGTGGTGCGAGGGATTCATCGATCTTCTCGATAAACTCCTTTTTTCCTCGTGCATCACCATCGTGTGACGCCTCGTCTGCACCCTTGATATTGACGAGGACAAAGTCCTTTGTCCCCAGCTCCTGTATGGCGGCAGCAATTTTTCCCTGAAGATTGGTAGTTACGGACCCGGTGGCTCCCGGTACCTCCACGCGGGAGAGTCCGATGACGCTCCCTATACCGGTGATGAGGGTTGCTGCAGCTATCACACTCCCCGAAAGTCCATACCGCTGGGAGAATGGTTCAAAGTGCCCCATCTCACCCGCCCCTCTGAGGAGGACCATGTTTGCCGGAGGCTCCCCGCGATGACGCCGCCGCTCATTGGCCTCATGCTCGTCGAGTATCACCCTCGACTGCTGAATAAATTCGTTGCAGGCAGCAGCGGTCTTTCGGTCTCTCGCTTTCTTGGAACAGGGGCGGACCGGTGGTGGGACCACCCCCTCCTTTTTGGGATCGTTCGAGGAGATATCTGCTCCCAGACCTTCCCCATGGAAGGCGAGTGCTGCCCGGTGACCGGCCCCGGATCGGAACTGGAGGGTGATCCCGTATCGGGACAGATCCACACTCTTCTCAATAGCAGCACTCAGGGAACGGGTCTCATGGATCCTCCCGGCCCGGCGGTCGATGATAATCCCGTTCGTATCAACAGTCGCATAATTGCACCGGAATCCGATCATCCCCTTCTTCATATGGATGCCACAACCCTCTGCTTCCAGGGGCCCCCGGCCGGTGTAGTACTGGGCCGGAGGGTATCCAAGAAGGCTGAGGTGGGATGTATCAGAACCTGGCCGTATCCCGGGACCGATGGTATCCATGATGCCGCAGCTGCCCCGCGACACTATCTTGTCCAGAACAGGCGTCAACGCTGCCTGGAGGGGGGTTTTTCCATTCAGTGACCTGCACGGGCGGTCTGAGATGCCATCGAGCACAAGCATGAGTATCGCACGGGCAGTCATAGAAGAAGAGTGGGACCCGGGTGTAATTATCCTTGCCGGTCCTGCATGCGTCTCCTGAAGGGGGGTAGTATGGAAAAGGGCAGGTCAG
>JAJRCM010000047.1 GCA_028678965.1 Methanomicrobiales archaeon
TGATGAGCCCCTCCAGCCGCTCGATCTCGGTAGTGCGCAGGCGGCTCTTTTCGATCAGGGTATCCTGTTCGCGGAGGAGCCCGGCTCTCACCTCCTTCTGGCCTTCTACCTCTTTCATCAGGGAGAGGATGTGATCCTTTGCTCCCTCGATCTCCTTCCCATGGGTAGAGATCTCTTTCTCGATCCGCTCTATCTCATTCTTTCTGGTGGCCATCTCCATGGAGAGGTTCGCACGGTCGATGGAGAGGTTGCGGATCAGATCGGTACACTCCTTCACCCGGGTCTCGGCACGTTTGAGATCGAGATAGATCCGGTTCAGGTCTTCCTGGTTTTTCTCCTTCTCTTTCTTTGATTTCTCGATGGCCTGTTCGGTTACCTTAATGCTGCTCTTCCGCTCTTCGAGCCCGCTCACCATCTGGAGGTACTCTGCCCCACTCTTCTGGTTGATCTGCTCCTCCACCTTCTTCAGGGCATCCTCTTTGTCCGAAAGTTTCTTCTCGCGGGCACTTCGGTCCTCAGTGAGATGGCCAAGTTCCCCCTCTTTCTCCCCAATTACTTGAAGGAGGGCAGCATGCTCACTTTCCCTCCCCCGGAGGGTTGCTGCCTTCCGGCATCCCTCGAGCTTGGCAATCTCCTCCTGAAGGCGACGATACTCTACAGCCCGCCCCCGTTCCTGCTCCAGTTCAGTGAGCCGGCTCTTCAGCTCGCGGAGGACCAGCTCCTCCCGCTCGATCCTCTCCCGCACCACTTCTAATTCAGCGAGAGCCTGCTCCTTTTTGGCCTCGAATTCCGCGACCCCGGCGATCTCATCGATGATCTTCCGCCGCTCATTGTCGCTCATCTCCATCACCCGGGTGATGTCCCCCTGCATCACAACGTTATAGCCCTCAGGCTTGATCCCGAACTTGGCGAGAAATTCAAGGATCTCGGAGTGAGATGAGACCCGATCGTTCAGGTAATAGTAGCTGTAGTACCCGTGGGCAGCCCGCTTGATTCTGCGGCGGATTTTCGTCCCATCGGAAAATATTACCTCTACTTCGGCGATATTCTTGCCGCTATTCAAGTTGATGAGGTCGGTAAGCTTCTCCGCCCGCAGGCTACTTGACCCGGCGAGAGCCAGGACAAAGAGGATGCTGTCGATGATGTTGCTCTTCCCTGAGCCGTTCGGACCGGATATGACGGTGAATCCCTCGAAAAAGGGTATTTTTGTGACACCGCTAAATGATTTAAAATTGTTGATTTCTAGCTGGGTTATATTCACCCAATGAGCACCTACTTCTTCTTCTTGATCACGACAGAATCGTCGGTGGTGCTGTCATCCTCTGTGGCATAGATGAGAGGAGCTCCCCCTTCCTTCTCATCCCCACCCTTCCCCTTCCTCATATTTTTTGCAGGATACCGGCCGCTGGCAATGATATAGTCAGAGGTGGTCCGCCGTTCGGGTTTCAGGGTCCCGTCGGGCTGCATAATCATTTCCATAGAAGCGCCCTCCTTCCCGGCGTCCTTGGAGGCATCTGTTGCACTCGCCTCCTTCCTTGGTGCGGCCATCACAGAGGGGCGGGAAGCGGCAGGCTTCCTTTCTTCGACTCGTGAGTTGAGCTTCATCACGATTGATTTCAGGTCCAGCATCTCATCGGTCAGGCCCCGGGTGAGGGCCTCAAGTTCACGTACTTTCGATTCCAGTTCATTTATGCGATCTTCTCCAGGGGTTGCCATACGTTTCTCCTCTCTCACCTGTTCCAGTGTATCTATTTGGTTTTGAATTTTTCATTCAAGAATGATCGATTCATCTCTGATGACCATGCGGTTTCACGATGGTTATCATATTTGTTAGAAGTGGTATGCTATAGCCTTTCTGGAAAAGAAAAAATATTACCCTCACTCGCCCTACTTTGTTGCACATGTCATACCTGTCGAATATTGATCCAGAGATTGCTGATCTCATCGAGAAGGAACGCCAGCGTCAGACCCACGGGCTGGAGCTTATCGCCTCCGAGAACCTGGTGAGCCGGGCGGTGCTTGAGGCGATGGGATCGATCTTCACCAACAAGTACGCGGAAGGGTACCCAGGTAAGCGGTACTATGGCGGGTGTGAGTTCTACGATGTTGCTGAGAACCTGGCACGGGAACGGCTGAAGAAACTATTCGGAGCAGAGCATGCGAATGTCCAGCCCCACTCCGGTACTCAGGCCAACATGGCCATCTACTTCGCCACGATGGAATGCAACAAGGACCGATTGATGAGTATGAGCCTCTCCCAGGGGGGTCACCTCTCCCATGGGTCACCGGTCTCCTTCAGCGGAAAGATGTACCAGGTGACCCAGTACGGTGTCGACCTGGAGACTGAAGTCCTGGACTACGGTGTGGTGGAGGAGATAGCTCGAAAGGTGCGGCCGAAGGTCATCGTATGCGGGGCCAGCGCCTACCCACGGGAGATCGATTTTAAAGCCTTCCAGCAGATCGCCGATGGGGTAGAGGCGTACTGCATGGCAGATATCGCCCACATTGCCGGGCTCTGTGCTTCGGGAGTTCACAATACGTCGGTAGGCGTCGTAGACTTCACTACCACGACAACCCATAAAACCCTCCGCGGTCCACGGGGCGGGGCGATCCTGTGCGACCAGGAGAATGCCGTACTGGTGGATAAAGCAGTCTTTCCCGGGATGCAGGGCGGTCCCTTGATGCATACCATCGCAGCGAAGGCGGTCTGCTTCAAGGAAGCCCTCCGCCCCTCGTTCCAAGAGTATAACCGGCAGATTGTGAAGAATGCCCGGCGACTTGCCGCGACCTTGATGGATCGCGGTCTGCGGCTGGTTTCAGGTGGCACGGACAACCACCTGATGCTCATCGACCTCAGCGACCGGGGGGCTACGGGCCTTGAGGCAGAGACCGCTCTGGGCAAAGCAGGGATCACGGTGAACAAGAACACCATCCCGCGGGAGAGCCGGAGCCCCTTCGTAACCAGCGGGCTGCGCATCGGGACACCGGCGATCACCACCCGGGGTATGAAAGAAGGTGAGATGGAGCAGATCGGGGAGTTAATTGCCGTGGTGTTACAAGACCTCCATGATGAGGGGACGATTCGCCGGGTTCGGGGAGAGGTCGCTGTCCTCGCCAGCAGGTTCCCCATCTACCCGGATTGATATGATTCTCGATGGGAAACGTATTGCAGACCGTCGCTTGGAGGTCCTGGAGGAGGAGATCGAAGAGTCCGGATTCTACCCCCACTTAGCCACCGTAATCGTAGGGGACGATCCCGCTTCTCGCCTGTATGTGACGATGAAGCATAAGGCCTGTGAACGGGTGGGGATCGGGTCGGTAGGTGTGAACCTTCCTGGCGACACCACTCCCCAGCAGGTTCGAGAGGCTATCCTCCAGCTCAATGAAGACCCGCTCATCGATGGTATCCTCCTCCAGCTCCCTCTTCCCCGCCAGATCGAGACGGACCGGGTGATGGAAGCGGTGGCACCAGAGAAAGACGTGGACGGATTCCACCCCTCCAACCTGGGGCAGCTGTTCAGCGGTAAGCCCACCTTTGTTCCCTGTACTCCCAAAGGGATTATGACCCTTCTCGAGGAGTATCGCATACCCCTGAGCGGTTCCCAGGCAGTGGTGGTAGGGAGGAGTATCGAGGTAGGCCGGCCATGCGGGATGCTGCTGCTCGCAGCGGATGCCACCGTGACTCTCTGCCACAGCCGAACGAAGCGCCTCGAGGAGCATACCCAACGAGCAGATATCCTGGTCTGTTCGGTGGGGAAAGCGCGGTTCATCACTGCTGAGATGGTGAGAGAAGGGGCGACGGTAATTGATGTGGGGATCAACTACGTAGACGGAAAGCTCTGTGGGGACGTGGACTATGCACCGGTGGCAGAGAAAGCTGGAGCAATCACGCCGGTGCCGGGGGGAGTCGGCCCTATGACCATCGCCTCCCTGATGGAGAACACCTTCCGAGCAGCACGGATGAGGGCATGCGCCCCTGCACGATAAACCGGCTCACTATTGGAGGGGACGCACCAGTCCGGGTAATGGGGGTGATCAATGCCAGTCCCGAGTCATTCTACCGCTCCTCGTATGTACCGGTCGTCCATGTGTATGAGATAACAGTAGCCATGCTTGAAGGAGGAGCGGATCTTATCGATGTAGGGGCGAGAGCGACCGGACCGGGGGCACCCCCCCTTGATATCGCGACCGAGCGGGAACGGCTGGTCGCGGTGCTCCAGGAGATTCAAGGGGTGGCCACCGTATCGGTGGATACCATGCACCCTGAGGTGCTGGAGACTGCACTGAAATACGAGATCCACGCGGTGAACGATATCGCCGGTCTTTCCAATCCTGCCATGGGACGGCTGGTCGCCGAAGCGGGGCTCCCGGCTATCGTAATGGCAGCAGAGAGGAGGCCGGGAGATGCAGGATCGGTGCCGGAAGTGCTGCGGGTGCTGGGGGCAGTGGTGGCACGGTGCGGTGAGGCAGGAGTGAGACAGTTCATCCTCGATCCGGGCATCGGGCTGTGGACGCCAGAGCGGACGGTGGAGGATAACTGGGATCTCTGCCGGCACTTCAGGGACTTTCTGCGGTTCGACCGGCCGATCCTCGCTGCCATTTCCCGTAAATCATTTATCGGTACTCTTGTAGGGCGTTCACCCGAGGGGAGGATGGCTGCATCTCTCGCTCTGACCCTCCTCCTTATACAGTACGGGGCATCGATGGTACGAACCCATGATGTGCAGGAGACGGTGGATGCACTACGGGTGGTGGAATTGATGGAGGGGGGCCAATGAACACCCGCTTCTGCGTCTATGGACTGAAAACCGGTATCATCTATGCAGGAGATGACCTGCTTGAGCACCTTCGCATGGCGTGGGAGAGGTGCGGCTGCGGAACAATCCGACAGGGAGATATTCTCGTTCTCGCCGAATCGGCAGTGGCCATGGCAGAAGGAAGACAGGTCTGGCTTGCTGAGGTAACACCATGTAAGGAGGCAGAGGAACTGGCCTCTCGTTACGGCATGGACCCCCGAGTGGTGGAAGTAGTGCTCCAGGAGAGTGACCGGGTAGTGGGGGGTATCCCCGGGTTCCTTCTCTGTCTGAAGAATGGGACACTCCTTCCCAATGCCGGTGTTGACCAGTCCAATGCGCCGCCAGGTTGTATTATTCCCCTCCCCCGCGACCCGGATGGAAGTGCGGAACGGCTCAGGGAACAGGTACGGAAGACCTGGGGAGTGGAGGTGGCGGTGATCATTGCTGACAGCCGGACCCACGCCATGCGGCTGGGGTGTGCCGGAGTAGCCATCGGGTGTGCCGGAGTAGCTAGTGTGATCGATGAGCGGGGTCGAAAAGACCTCTTCGGGAGGGAACTCCATGTTACCCAAAGGGCGGTGGCAGACTGCATCGCTTCGGCGGCAGAGCTGGTCATGGGGGAGGCCGATGAGTCGACCCCTGCAGCTCTCGTTCGGGGGCTCGATCTCCCCATGACCCAGGAGAAAGGAGTAGCCTCAATCGATGCCTCAGCGTGCCTCTTTATGGGTGTGGCGCTCCACCCCGACCCTGCCATGCTCCGTCACCAGGGAAAAACCGAGTGATTCGAGAAACTCCCGGCTCGTTCCTGTCCCGTGAATGAGGAGCTCCACCAGGTCCTCTTTTTCATCGACATCGGTGTGGAGCCGGAAGGAGTCCACCACCTCCACCGAACACCCGAACTCAGCAGCGATGCGCAGGTGTTTGAGGTAACTGGCGCCGTAAAAATCTGCCCGGAAACGCCGGGGATCACGAAGGTAGAGGACATTGGTCCCCCCGCCACGGCCGGGGACCATCGCAATGTCATCCCTCGTCCCCACCACCCGCTGGAGGGCGTCAGGGGTAACAAGGGGGAGATCAGCCATCACCATGCACAGCGGCTCCTTTTCCTGGGTGAAGAACGCATTGAGAGCATCGTTTAAGCCCGCCGCGGTAACCACCACTTCCGCATCCGGGCAGGAGAAGCAGGGGTGGGTGGACAGGATAATCGGACTCCCTCCGCTGCTCCAGACGGCGGTCACCACATCCCGGAGCATCGCCCGTGCGAAGGACTCCCGTTCTTCCCGGTTGAGGACACAGGAGAGCCGGGTCTTGGGATCCACCGGTTTGAAGGGGATGACCGCACGGTAGGCCATTGTCATACGATGTTGCCAGTCAACCACAAAAAAGCATCGCCGTACGCGGAACGTCTCTCCCGCTACTATTTTGAGATCAACACCGATACCTTTAAAGAGTACGTGTCCATGAAATCCCCGCGGGCGATCACCTTCTCCCGGAATGTCTTCCTGCCCCTGACTACTGTCTGCCGTAACCGGTGCGGGTACTGTTCCTTCCGTACTCCCGTCCAGCCAGGGTGTATCATGCCACCGCAGGAGGTGATTGGGACATTGAAGCGGGGTGCGGCTCTCGGGTGCACCGAAGCCCTCTTTACGTTCGGTGAGCACCCCGAGGAGGAGGTAGGTTTCGACCGTATTCTTGGAGGGATCGGATACCGGAGCATCCTTGACTATTGTGTGGCGATGTGCCAGGAGAGTATCGCTCACCGCCTCCTCCCCCATACCAATGCAGGGGTGCTCAGCAGGGAAGAGATGGAAGTGCTCAAGCCGGTGAACGCCAGTATGGGGCTGATGCTGGAGACCACCGCAGACCTCCCCGCCCACCGCCAGTCCCCAGGGAAGGATCCGGCACGGCGGATTGAGATGATAGAGAACGCAGGGAAGCTCCATATCCCCTTCACCACCGGCATTCTCGTAGGAATCGGAGAGACGATGGCTGACCGGGAGGAATCGCTCCTCGTGATCCGCGATCTTGAGAGACGGTATGGGCATATCCAGGAGGTGATCGTCCAGAACTTTTGCCCGAAAGAAGGGACTCCCATGGGGCAGTGGCCCACCCCCTCCACCGAGGAGATGTGCGTCACCATCAGCCTGGCACGGGACATCCTGCCCCGCGAGGTCGCTGTCCAGATTCCTCCCAACCTTGTCGATGCTCAGAGCCTCATTCCCTGCGGGGTGGACGATCTGGGGGGCGTATCGGCGGTCACCCCCGATTATATCAACCCTGAACGTCCCTGGCCGGAGGTTGAGCGGCTCCAGGAGATGGTGGGTACCGCAATTCTCCGTGAGCGGCTGTGCATTTACCCCCGGTTCATAGAGAAAGGGTGGTACTCTCGCGAGATCGAAGCGCTTATCAGAGTCCTTGCGCAAAAAATTCAGGAGAGATCGTAGTGAAGGGTGCGCAGCTGCTCTATTCGGGAAAGGCAAAGTCAATATACAGAGGGGAAACGCCGAATCGCCTGATCATGGAGTTCAGAGATGACATTACTGCGTTCGATGGGACAAAGAAGAATGTTCTCAGTGAGAAGGGAGCGTTCAATTGCTGTGTCTCCGCGTTCCTCTTTGAGCTGCTGGAGCGAGAGGGGATCAGAACCCACTACCTCGGCAGGCTCGATAGGACCACTATGCTCGTGAAGGCGCTGACCATGATCCCCCTAGAGGTGGTTGTCCGCAACCGGGCAGCAGGCTCGATCGTCCGCAACTTCTCCTTTACTGAAGGGCAGATCCTTAATCCACCGGTAATCGTTATCGATCTAAAGGACGATAGCCGTCATGATCCCATGCTGAACGATGACCTGATCCTGGCCCTGAAGCTGGTCACTCCTGATGAACTTGTCGAACTGAAGGAGATTGCACTTGCCATCAACGGCACTCTCTCTGAATTTCTAGATGGTCAGGGGATTCTCCTCGTGGACTTAAAATTGGAGTTTGGTAGGGCTGAGGGTGAGATCACCCTGGGGGATGAGATCTCCATGGACTCCATGCGCCTGTGGGATAAAGAGACCGGGCGGTCAATGGATAAGGATGTCTACCGGTTTGATAAGGGAGATGTGATGGGTACTTATCGCGCAGTTGCCCGACGGATCACCGGCGGGCGGTGCGAGGTGTGAGATGAACGTACGGGTGAAGGTAACGATAGCCCTCAAAGAGGGGATGCTCGATCCGGAAGCGAGAGCCATCCAGCAGGCGCTCGCCAACTTGGGGTTCGGGACAGAGAGGCTGAGCAGTGCACGACTCTTCTATATTACGTTGGAGGCCTCGTCCACCAAAGAGGCAGAGCAGAAGGTGAGGCAGATGTGTGAACGCCTCCTTGCCAATCCGGTCATCCACCGCTATGCCATTGAGGTCGAGGGATGAGGTTCGTGGTAATCCAGTTCGGCGGAAGCAACTGTGACCTGGATACTCACCATGTCCTCCAGGATGTCTGCGGGGTAGACACTGACCTCATCTGGTACAAAGAAGGACTGGTGCGGGAGTATGATGCTGTGATTATACCGGGGGGCTTCTCCTACGGTGACTATTTGAGAGCCGGGGCTATTGCTGCCCGGACTCCCATCATGGACCAGGTGCTGGCGCATACTAGAAGTGGGAAACTCCTGCTCGGCATCTGCAATGGTGCCCAGATAGGGGCAGAATCCGGTCTTGTTCCCGGCACCTTCACCATCAATGCCTACCCCAA
>JAJRCM010000048.1 GCA_028678965.1 Methanomicrobiales archaeon
AGTGGTGCCTTCGGGTAGAACGGAGGAAAGGCGAGGAGACCAGGCAACGACTCCTTCAGGAGGGATTGCTGGATCGGCGGCTCAAAATATCGGCAGATGGTGATATGCTCATCTTTCCCCTTGTCAATCCTCGTGCTGATGGCGAACGTGCCAGCTTTGAGGAACTGGAGGAACCAAAGCCCCTCCCCCGTCACGAGCTTGTCGGGGGAATAGCCATCATGCTGGACCATGATCGGGCCAGTGCCGCGGAGCTCCTCTCGTCTCGCCCATCCATCCATACTGTCCTTTTCCCTATGAGTGCTGTTGAAGGGACATACCGGACGCGACGTTTCGAGGTGCTAGCCGGTCGGGAGACCACCCGTACAGAGTATGTTGAGTATGGTCATTGCTTCACTATTGACCTCAGTGTCGCGTATTTTTCTGCACGGCTCTCAGGGGAACGGCAGCGGATACTCTCACGCATGAGGGTGGGTGAACGTGTCCTCGATATGTTCGCGGGAGTGGGCCCCTTTGCCATCACACTCGCTGCAAAGGCGAGCCTTGTCTGGGCGGTGGATATCAACCCTGAGGCAGCTTCCCTGATGATAGAGAACATCGTGAGAAATCGCTGCACCTCCATCGTTCCCGTGCTTGCTGATGCCACCCACCTCACCCGGATCATTCGCACTCCCTTTGATCGGGTGATCATGAACCTGCCCATGGGGTCCCTCCACTTTCTGGAGATGGCGTTCACCCTTTGCCAGCCCGGTGGCACTATCCACTTCTATGTCATAGAGTCCTCGTGGGGCACATTCATACCATTACTCGATGCGTTTCCGGTGGCGAAGGTGGAGGAGCGGCAGATCAGATCGTACTCCCCTACCCACTGGCATGCGGTCTATGATATCGAGGTTGCGGAGAGCGATGAAAAAAAGAGCGGCCTTCAGGCTGCAACGAACTTTGTTCCGTAGTGGATGACGCCGCTCTTACCATCTGACCCGATCCGGCGGAAAACCTTCTTGACCCGCATCCCGATGTGCGCTTCCTCTGGCGGGCAGGATATCTGCGCGGTCAATCGGGGGCCTTCATCCAGCTGGATGATGGCCAGCACATACGGTGTAGCATATTCGAACTGATCGCTTGCCGTACGGATGACGGTATAGGTAATAACGGTGCCCTCTCCCTTGAATTGGTAATCAATAATCTTTCCGTTGCGCCGGCAGGATGGACAGAATGATCGCGGGGGGAAAAAGTACCTTCCGCAGGCGACGCATCGTGTCCCAATTAGATTATATCGCTGGGGTATCTTCCTCCAGAATCGGGCAACCGACATCAGCACGCCCCCAGGATATGTATCACCACAGTGGCACCAGTACCACCAACGTTGTGCGTCATCCCCCTCTCTGCCTCTATCTGCCTTTTACCGGCTTCCCCGCGGAGCTGCAGGACCACCTCATAGATCTGTTTGATACCGGTCGCTCCTACCGGATGACCGCACGCTTTGAGGCCGCCACTGGTATTCACGGGAAGGTCGCCATGAAGAGCGGTCACCCCGTCTTCAGTCAGCTGTCCCGCTTCACCCTTGGTGCAGAATCCCAGGTCTTCGATGGCGCATATCTCGCCGATGGTGAAGCAGTCATGGACCTCCACGAGATCGATATCCCGGTGAGTGAGTCCTGCCTGGTGGAAGGCTCTCTTTCCTGCTTCTACCGTTGCATCGAGGGTGGAAATATCGCGCCGATCGTGAAGGGCAATGGTATCACTGGCCTGTGCACTGGCCAAGACTTTGATGGGGGTATCGGTGAATTGTTTTGCGATTTCCAGTGGTGCGAGGATAACCGCTGCGGCACCATCGGTGATCGGAGAACAATCGAAAAGCCGGAGAGGATCCGCCACAAGAGATGAAGAGAGTACGGTCTCGATGCTGATTTCCTGCTGGAACTGAGCAATGGGGTTTCGGGCCCCGTTGAAGTGATTCTTCACTGCTACCTGCGCCAGCTGCTCTCGGGTGAGGGGATAACGGTGCATGTAATCATGGGCAATCATCGCGTACAGTCCGGGAAATGTGGCACCCATGAATCCTTCCCATTCCCTGTCCGCTGCACTGGCAAGTGTGTCAACGGTCTGGCCAGGGGTGATATCCGTCATCTTCTCCACTCCGGCCGCAACCACAATGGTTGACATGCCGCTTGCAACTGCTGTTATCGCCTGTCTGAAGGCAAGACCTCCGGATGCACAGGCAGCTTCCACCCGGGTGGATGGGATGTGTTTTGTCGCCAATCCTGCATAATCGGCGATTAGCGCACCAATATGCTCCTGCTCGATGAACCGTCCGGCACTCATATTTCCCACAAAAAGGGCATCAATCTGTTCACCGGAAAGGTTCGCGTCCTCAAGGGCGAGTGCCCCTGCCTCAATGAAGAGGTCCCTGAACGAGTGGTTCCACTTCTCTCCGAACGTGGTGCACCCGACTCCAATCACTGCAACGTCCTTCATGCCTGCATCACGAATTTTCCTTTATGCTTGGCGTACTGGGCATAATCAACATAGATAGGATCCTTCAACAGGTCCTCTACGGTGGGTGCCCCAGAACGGTTATACAGGTCACGGCATTCAATCATATCGGTGACCTGGAGATCAAAGGCATCACTCCCTGCTCCTGATCCGAATGAAGTAACGAAAATTCGATCTCCTGGTTTGGCCACATCCAGGGTGGCAGCAAGCCCAATCATCGATGAGCCGCTGTAGGTATTACCCAGGTGGGGCACTACCAGCCCGGGTTTGATCTGTTCCGCAGAAAATCCAAGCAGCTGGGCTACTTTGCGGGGAAATTTTGCATTGGGCTGGTGAAAGACGGCATAGTCGTAATCCTGTGCGCTGGTGCTTATCTGCTCCATAAGCATACGAGCCGCTCCCTGCACATGCCGGAAGTAGCCAGGATCGCCAGTAAACCTTCCTCCGTGTCGGGGATACTCTTCACCACTCCTCCGCCAGAAATCGGGGGTGTCCGTGGTAAACGAACAGGTGCGGTTGATAATGGCGATAGGGTCCTCTCTACCGATGAGGAATGCTGCTCCCCCTGCTGCCGCAGTGTACTCCAGTGCATCCCCGGGAGCTCCCTGGGAAACATCTGAACCAACCGCGAGCCCATTCTCGATAATACCGCTGATCACCAGACCCATACATATCTGGATCCCGGCAGTCCCTGCTTTGCAGGCGAATTCAATGTCTGCTGCGGTCATAGCAGGGGTGGCTCCGATGGCTTCCCCTACCGTGCAGGCTGTTGGTTTCACTGCATACGGGTGGGATTCGCTCCCCACATAGACGGCCCCGATGGTCTGGGGATTGATCCGCCGTTTCTTCAGTGCGTTCCTGGCTGCCTCGACCGCGATGGTCGCAGTATCCTCGTCAAGATCGGGTACTGACTTCTCATAGACCCCTAGACCCCCCATGATATCTTCAGCGTTTGCTCCCCATACCCTCGCGATCTCGGTTACTCTGATCCTGAATCGGGGGATATAGACGCCATAGGTAATGATTCCTACCATGATTTTTCCCTCAAATTCTGGATAATCTGTTCCACTCCCATACCGGTGCACAGAACCGTTATCCGGTCTTTTTCAGCCAGCCGTGGAACCAGCGGATGTACCTGCTCGGGAACGATTCCCTGGAGGATAACACACCGCGGTTTGAACGGTGTTACCCGGATAGCCACCATCGGTGATTTTCCATTAGTGACATCAACAAAGATGAGTGCACGTTCAGTACTCCACCCATAGATGCGGTTGAACTCGTTGGAAGAGAGCTGCAGAATGGCATTCAGGCTATTGATGATGGTATAGCCATAGATGGATTGATCGAGTGACCCTGCAATCAGGCTTGCCTCAATGGCATCGGTAAAATCCGTAAGAGGGACCGGTGATGCGTACTCATGAAGATCATAAATCACCTCACCATCGTCAAAATCAGAATACAGGATTCTCGCAAATTTTTTGATGTTTTTTCCGCCATTATCCTCATCGATGGCGAGGATGCTATCCACTATCTTTCCCACCACCGCCGTGCCAGGACTCTTTCGTCTCCCGCTCTCATAATCACTGATCACGGAGGGAGAGACGCTCAGGCGATCTGCAAGGATTCCCTGCGGAATATTAAAACTGATGCGCCACTTTTTCAGCGCTTTTCCAGGGGAATCAGCTAGGGTGATCTCGCCAGCCATCTTCTCTGCGAGCTGGTACCGCAGGTCTGATTTCATTGCCCTCTATTGTTTACCCCCCGTGTTAAATAATTAACGAATGATACTTCGACATTTCACGAACCTCTCACTGGTAATCCATATATAGTATGCATCTCAATTTTGTTAGGTAGATGCTTCCCGAAGACCTGCAGTGCCTAAAAACAATTGGCATCATGGGCGGTTGCCGGGGCCCGGTATGGGTATCCTCTCAGACGCTCGCCGCCTCTCTCGAAACCAGTCCCCAGACCGCTTCAAGGCGCCTGAAATCACTCGAGGAACAGATGGCCATCACCCGCTTTATGCGCCCTGATGGACAGCAGATAGCCATCACGCGGCTGGGTGAGGATATCCTCCACCGTGAATTCACTGAGTACTGCAGCATCTTTGAGCGATTGGGAAGAGAATTTGTCATGTCCGGTGTGGTTATCAGCGGTCTGGGAGAGGGACGGTACTACATGAGCCTGGATCATTATCGTACCCAGTTCGCTGATACACTGGGATTCATTCCCTATCCCGGCACCCTGAATATCCGGCTTACCCCGGCGAGTGTTGAGATCCGCAAGAAGCTGGACGCCCTGAAGTGGACACGCATCCAGGGTTTTACCTCGGAGAACAGAACGTTTGGGGATGCGAGGTCCCTACCCTGCCGGATCGGTGATATCGCTTGCGGGATTGTCGTTCCTGGCCGCTCCCACTACCCTGAGGATATCATCGAAATTATCGCCCCTGTCGAATTGAGGAGGGTGCTCGGCCTCACCGATGGGGATTCGATCAGCGTGGAGGTAATACCATGACCCAGATAGAGGCGGCGTTTGAGGCGATTCGCGAGGGGAAATTTATCCTTCTCTATGATTTTGATTCCAGGGAGCGGGAGACCGATTTCGCCATCTGTGCCGATGCCCTCACCTCCACCCATATTCGGACTATGCGGAAAGATGGAGGGGGGCTCATCTGCACCGCTATCCACCCCATAGCGGCGAAACGCCTCCACCTTCCCTTTGCCTATGAATTGCTACGGGAGTCAGGCGTGGTGGAACAGATAGGGGAGGTTCCCTATGACCCTAAAAATCGCTCATCGTTCTCTCTGTGGGTAAATCACCGATCCACCTTCACCGGTATCACTGATCGAGACAGGGCTGCGACCATCAACGCAATTGCAGACCAGGTGAGACAATCGCTCAATGGGGGTGGAGCAAATTTCGCGGCACAGTTCAGGACACCCGGGCATGTCGCTATCCTCCGAGCTGCAGACCGGCTCCTGGACCAGCGTCATGGCCAGACAGAACTCTCAGTTGCCCTGGCACTAGGGGCGGGGGTAGTTCCCGCGATGGTGATCTGTGAGATGCTGGATGATGAGACCGGTCTCGCCATGAACCGTGATGATGCTATGGCGTATGCAGAACGTCACGGACTTGTCTTTGTTGATGGAGAGATGGTGATGAAGTGGTGGGATACTGCCCGGGATGAACTTCTCCACCTCATCGGGGACCGTTAATACAAGGGTGAGCTATTTCTTTCCTAATTTTTTGAGGGCCTCTTCAGGAAGTTTCTTCGCGATATCCATCTTACTCGGGCAACGCCCCAGTGAGATTCCCCTTTTTTTAGCCTCTTCCTTCAAATCCTTGGCGCTGATGTCTTTGATCACGCTCTTCAGCTCTGCTTCTTTCAATCCGATCACCAAGCGTGAATACCGTTCCTCTCCACATAAACTTTTGCTGGGAACAGCATAGCTTCTAAGTACTCTGAACCCGCCGGTGCGATATGAGTCTCTTAAAGGATATCCTTCTCGTTATTGCATTTCTCTTCACCAATCCCTTTGTCCCTGATTGGGGACTCCAACTTATCGTAGCGACGGCAATCGGGATGCTCCTTCCTGAGTTGATTGTGAGCCCTCTTGACCGTACTATCTCCAGAATTCCAGGTGTCCCCCGGTTCAAGTCATTCCTGGCAAAAAATCGTCGCCTCCAGCAGATTATCCCACGAATTATCGCGGGATACGTGGTTACGTACTTCATCGGCTGGACGAGTCTGGTCATCGCACTCTTCCTGTCCTGACTCCCCACGGGGGGCGTTACGAGGGTATCCACTCTGACATCGAGCATCACAACGGCTGTTCCTCATTCCAAACCATGTGAAGAATTGTCGTCCATGGTATGAATGTAGAATTCCTTTTTCAATCTATATCCTGAATGGAGTGGACTATTGAAGGGAAACGACGGTTTCTGAATGAAATCGGGTTCCCCACGCCGGAAAGGATGAGGCTAATCCCTTCTGTCTGCCAAGCCCACACATAATGGAGTGGTTGATTGTGCGAATTCATCAAAAAAATTACAATTTCAATTGAGCAAGCGCATTGTACACCATTGTACGATACAAGGAGGGATCAGTGTGGTAATGCTCAAGCGCTTTCCGCGAGTCTTCATCCTTCCCCAGTGTATCCAGACGGTCCAGCGTGCTCCGGGCAGTATCGAGAATCCAGAGGTTTCTGGTCTCGGCGTCGACCGAGGTGATTGACTCAGCCCTCACCGAGATAAGGACTGCTCCGCTGGGGGATTCATAGACATTCGGTTTTCCCACCACTGCCACGAATGCGGGGGGTTCAATACGAGCAATCTGCTGCATTGCATCCGGCTGGTAGCTCCCTGCCATGATAAAGAACGTTCCTGTGGGATCAGCGATGCGGGCGTGATAGAAGAGGTTCTGATCTCCCCGGCGTTCTTTTTCAGTGAGAGTACCCACGATGAACACCCTATTGGCCCGTACACCGGTGGGGAGAAGGATGAAGCCCGGGCTCTTCTCCTCCATCGTTTCACGGAAATGCAGCCTACTCTCCCGCAGCTCCTGAGCAAACACCCGGCGTGCCGGTTCCCGCTCAAACCCCCCTCCCTGACGAGGTAAACTCCCCTGCCCGTTCATACTACTTCCCCCGCCCTGTTCAGGAGCGTGGCCAGGTCTTTTGGATCGTAGATTCGCTTACTACACTCCTTAACGAGGATACGATCCTCCATCTCGCTTCCGCGACAGGTGTAATACCTTCCTAGAAGAAGATCACGGATCCGGAAAAAAACCTCATCCATGCCCAGAGGGTTATTCTCTGCTATTTCCACGGCCTTATCAAGGATCAGACCGGAAAGAGCTTCCACCGGCTCACGAGGGATAAGCACATTGTGGGTCTTGGTGCCATCATCGATCACCCCTTTGATCCTGAGGTCATACCTGAAGGTATTCTGGATCTCATGGACTGGACAATAATTCTGACGAGAAAGAACGCGGTTGCACCCGTTGACCGGACAGCGCTTCACCAGCCCCGATCCCAGTGCAATGTGCACCATTGCCCCGGAGATCATCTCTCCACTTCTCACCTGGAGGTCGATATCTTCCGGTACGGAGATCGCTCCTGTCAGGTTCAGAGAGAGGCGGCCATTGAATTCATCCACCTGGGCATAGTAAATGGAGTAGACCGTATTGAGGGTGAGCTTCTCTTTCCCGTTCTCCTCCCATATCGTGAATTTGATGGTTCCCGATTCGTCCCCCAGGAGCCCGGTCTGAAGCATTCGGGGGTGGGCAGGTTCCCATTCCTGGATCATCTTGGCACGGGTACTCCCCACACCGGGCCCCAGTTCTGCAATCTTAACCACTGCAGGGATGAGGGGGGCATCCTGTTCCATCCTGGTGATGGTGGTACCCGAATGGATGTTCAACTTGGGAGCTCCTTTGTACTCATCAACAACCGCAGAGTCAAAATGGTACCACAAACCCTGGTCAAGGGGAGGTGCACCCGCTCGTGCCCATACCACAAAACGGATTGCTCCACTGGTGTCCGCGATGATTCCCGCTTGGGCGATTGCCGGGGTGGGTGGTGAAGAAAGGGATACCACTTTTCCTTCCACCGTCACCCACTCGCCTGGCACGAGGGTGCCGATCTCCTTCAGCTCCGCGGAACGAGGGCCAAGGGAAGAGATGGAATACTCCTTCGCCATTTCATTCAGGACCGTTCTCTCTGCCTCAGTGATATGGACGCCAAATTCTTCAACAAGACGTTTTAATTTGGCTTCTATCTTTTTTTTATCGGCAGATTTTCCTTTCGACTCAATTTTATGGGAGATTCTTTCAACAACCTCTGTAAGGTTCATACCAACATCTCCATCCGATTATCGACTCTACCTAGCATATAAACCATGGTTCTGTGGTGTGAAACTGCGGTGCTACTGAACCAATGCTTAAGTAGCAGCGCCGCTAAAATGATGAGATATGGCAGTTACGGCCGACAGCACAATTATGGATCTTATCCACGAGAAACCTGAAGCTGCACAGGTTTTATTTAAGTTCGGTATGGGCTGTCTCGGATGTGCGGTTGCCCGCGGGGAAACCGTCCGGGAGGCAGCTATGGCACACGGGATTCCACTACAGGAACTCCTTGACGCCCTCGGAATTCAGGAAAAATAAGATCCTATTTTTATAACCGTTCACTGACCGCTCGCAGCTCACGGAGCGTTGCTTCAGGATTCTTCTTCAGGTATGCTGCTACGTCCGGTATATGAAGGAGTGTACACTGGCTGCAGCTCCACACAGTGCCCCCGCTGGAGCTCTCCACCCACTGCCCTAGACCTTCATCTCTGCAAGGATAGAACGGACAATAGCAGAAACTGCAGGATTGTCCCTGAAAGTGGCACGGGAAATAGGGGCAGTCTTTCGCAGACCATTCAACCCAGTGACTGCCATCATACCTGCTGTGGATAAAGAGTGAAGGTTCTGTCCGGTGCACCATCTCTTCGTGTCGTTTGAGCGCTTCCTGTACTCCGAAAAGAACTGCCGCGTATACCCTTTTTCCCACCTCAGTGAGTGTTCCTGCATACACGTGGTGTACATCCCCCTCGCAGGCTACCACTACTTCATCAGTCGTGGTACCGGTAAATGTATACCCCATCAGCTGAAGAGCTCGTGTCTTTGCCTCGGTCGCGGTGATGATCGTCTCCAGGATCGCCCCTTCTGATAGCCCTTCACTGCTATGGATGACGATGTTGATCGTATGGGGTGGTTCAGGGTTTGGATTACTGACACCGGCGGTTATGAAGGCAGTGATGAAATCAAAGTGGAGAATGCAGAGGTTGCGCATCTCAACAGCGGTCAGGAGTCCGAAAAAATCACGTGGCAATCCCTGCTCGCTTACGATTCGCTCCATCGAGCGGAACGGCTCTTGATGATCCCAATCAAGAGCGACAGTGTGATTTAGAATGGTGGAGATGCGCCGAAGTCCGCCGTTAACACCGGTACTTGCCGCTAGAAAGGAACCACGGATAAAAAGGGTTGACCCTCGGATAAAATATCTCATGCGAGGTCGTAGCGGACCCGATCTTTCAGTTCCTGTTGTTTACCGGCATTCCATCCGGAGACGTCTTGTAGATACCCGGTCACCCGGCTGATCTGGACTACATCGTGGCAGCCACACTGGGGACAGATAGCGGCACCACAAAGGGGGCAGTATTCAATACCAGGGGTCATCTCATGGTAACAGTGGTGATGATCGAGCGGACACATAATCGGCAGGTGCGTCTCTCCGCACACTGGACATGGTGTGGAGGTTACAATGTTGTAACAGCGATGGCACTTGTATTTTCGTTCATTGACGGGAATATCCTCCAGCTTTCGGTAATTCCCCATGATCTTCTGCTGTTCTGGCGTCCAGTGCATACAGCTCGATGGTGTGGTACGATATTAAACATTACGTATCAGGTATGAAAATATCCCGTTCTCTGTGAGCCTTTGGCTGTAAAAAGTCCTTCAGATATTCCGATTGACCAAAAAGTTGTTAAAAGCGTTCGTGTACAGTATCATTGCTAGTGTCATGATCACAACCACCGCAATCGAGTGCGAGCAAATAAAAACCTTCTGCCAGATCTGCAATCGTCGCTTCAGTATCCGCAACATTTCTTGTTGCCCCAAGTGTTCAATCTGGCGTCAAGTCTGTCAGGTGTGCAGGGGCCTGGAAACCTGTTCTACGTCCGTTCTGTGCCCGTTTAAGAGTGTATAAGGGGATAGCCTCGTCATCCGCCTCAGGGACTCATAGGGTTCATCATCGCTCAGGACGGTACATTCATCATCGGCGGATGATTGCGAGAGTACGTGCTGCTGCTGCAGGGTCAGGAGCTTCGTAGATCGTCCGGCCCACGATCACCCCATCCACCAGCGGGGCAACCTTTTCCATCTCACCACCTTGGGTACCCACACCAGGAGCATAGATCAGTTTTGATCCCACAATCGCCCGTAGCTTCCCAATCCGTTCCGGTCGAGTAGCAGGGGCAATAATCCCATCAGCATCACATTGTATGGCGAGGAGTGCAATCCGTTCTGCCACCACCTGGATAAACTCAATCGCACCTGGATGACTCATTTCAGCGACGATATAACATTTCCCACCATGTTCGTGGGCCGTTTCGACGCAGGCCTGTACTGCATCACTCCCGGTGAATCCATGGGCAATCACCCCCTCAAACCCTGCGGCAAAGACCTCTTCGCAGATCAATCGGTTGGTTGCCGGAATATCTGCTACCTTGAAATCGGCGATCAGCGGTATACCCAGGGGATCCAGTTCTCTGGCAATAGCAAGGCCTGAAGCGAGGACGAGAGGGTACCCCACCTTGATAGCATCGAGATGGGGAGCACAGGCAGAAGCAACCGCGAGAGCCCGTTCCTTCTCTTTCACGTCAAGGGCAAGGATCAGATCAGTCATGGGAGATCCTCTCCAAGGTTGCTGCTACCAGGAGGGGGAGGGTGATGGTAGCATCCCCATACACAGTCACGGCCTCTGCTTCCCCTTCCAGCTTTCCCCACGAACGGGCTTCATCAAGGGTGGCACCAGAAAGGCCGCCGAGGTCCGGGCGATCACCGGTGAGCTGGATGGCATAATCGAATCCGCGAGGAGTGAGAAGCATTCCCTGGAAGATGTAATTTTTTGGGACTCCTCCGCCGATGATGAGTGCGCCAGCTCGTGTCGCCCCATAGCAGTGGTCGATCAGACCTTTCATATCGCCACAAGCATCAATAGTGAATGGATGTGTCTGGGAGAAAAGCCAGACCTGGAGCCCAATCATAGAGTCCTGGAGTGCCGGGACAAAAACAGGAACCTGTTTTTTTGCGGCGGTGGCAAGAATGCCTCCGGGCAATTGTTTCCCGATCTCAGCAAGGAGCTCTGCAATGGTCATGGTCGAACCTGAGGGGAGATCGCCCAGGACGCCCTGGATAAACGCCTCAAGATGCTCGAATGCGTCATCTGGGAGATATACATCGTAGATCCGGTTGATGGAGTGCTGCCGCAGCTCCACATCGGAACAGAGTGACGTGCCGTGATAATGATGGCAGCCAATCGCTTCGAGGATGTCATGCACGCAATTTGCACCGGTAGAGACAAGGATATCGATGAAGCCCTGCTCAATCAGGTCAGTGACGATACCGCCCATCCCCGCAGGTACCATAGCACCGGCGAGTCCGAAGAACCGGGTCGCATCGCGATCGCGGAGCATCCGTTCATAAATCCTTACTGCCCGAGAGAGAGCTCCTCCGTTGTACGCGCCGGCTTCCCCCAGCTGCTCTATTAGTTCTCCCACCGTCATGCCTGCCCTCACCCGTACCTGTCGGACCGGCTCACCGCACTCCATTTACTGACTCCACTCCACTCATGGTTGGATGCTCATCCCTATAATTACAGGGGTTGGGGAGAGAGATGGGGCTCCCCGTACAAGGGGTTTTGCCAGATGGCGACGAGCACAGGGTGGAACCTCATACCACCCGGTGCGGAGAAGACGTAGCTGGAGTGTAACCTGCGGTTCCTTGCTCTTTGTGCGGCAGTTCCGGCACTTGTATCCTTTGTCCGTCCCTGCACTGGTCATCCTCTTTCCACAGATACCACAGAGCGGTGGGCTCTTTACAACCCACTCCACCAAGGAGAGAATGCACATCTTCTCGAGGTTGATACTCCCCTGTTTCCAGCTCCCGACCACTATCAGGCGGTCCCCGGGCAGCAGAGCCCGTACCACGTCACGAAATCGTTTTGTCGGCTCGTAAGCCATGCAATGGATGGTACCATCCCTCCCGGAAATCCCAAATCCTACATGACCACCTTTCCCTGTTTTTGGCGGTGAGGATACCACGCCTTCCAGCAGGTAGGATCGTCCTTCCTCGAGATGCCCGATCGTTCCCGGAACGAGATGGGCATCAGTACCCTGGTTGGTGAGAAAAACCTGTTCGCATGCGGGTTCTTCTGAAAAGATGAAGGATCGTCCTCGTGCCACCCAGAACGGACTCTCACCCCGGATACCGAAAAGGACGGGATCGGGCGTATGGGGAACACAAACCGTACTGTCTTCACCAGTATCCACGCTATCCCAGGTATGGGGGTAGGTATCCGCCTCTGAGGTGAAGAGTGTGGTCTTCTCCACGTGTCGTGCGGTACCCCACCGGTCAGGAGTACGATAGACGAGTAACTCAAACGTGACGTCTGGGAGCTCAGCACAGACAGCTGCCGTCGCACCGATCAGTCCCCGTCCGGATTTGTAGCCTTTAAACAAGGCACACGCCTTCGTGAGAACAGTCACCGCTTCGTCAATCGAGCAGAAATCTCTGGCTGCCTGATAGTAGAATGCGGCAGGAGGTTTCTCCTGGACCACCACCACACCAGGATGAGTTTCTTCCGCACCGAAGTCAGCGAGCGCTTCCACCCACCGACAGGCAAGATCAAATGCCAAGGCTACATCGCCATCTGCTTCTATGGCGATTGCCGCGTTCCCTCTCGTTTTCCAGGTTACATTCGGATTCAGGCGCACCAGAAACGCCCGGTGGATTCGGTACCCGTGCTCGCGAAGGGACTGAATGAGGCGAGCCGCGAGGTACGTGGTACACATTGTTCGAGGCGAATCCGTGTCGTCAATCCCGATGAGCATGACCCCAGTATTTATATTCACGGGCGGCTATATGGCTTTTTAACCAAAATGCAGGACGATCGGCTCTCACAGATGGTCTGCAGCGTTCTCTTGATGGCAGGCTATCAGGTATCTGAACGATGTAGTATGCGACCCCGCAGTTTTGACCTGATTGCCGCAGTTGAGGACCAGAAGATCATCATTAAGGTGGTTACCCATATGGACAGTGTGAATGAGGAGATGGCCCAGGATCTTGACCAGATCGCCTCTCACCTTTCTATGGTGCCGGTCATTGTTGGGGAGCGTTCCCGTGATGCCCCCCTCCAACGAGGTGCTGTCTACCTTCGCTATGGAATTTTCGCTATCAGTGTGGCAACCCTTTATGATTACCTTGTGGAGCATATACCGCCCCTCATTTATGCATCACCGGGAGGGCTCTATGTTAATATCGATGGGAGAATCCTCCGCAAATTACGGGAGCACCACCAGCTTTCTCTTGGAGATCTTGCTCACCTGCTGGGAGTGTCCCGCCGTGCCATCAGCAAGTATGAGGGTGGCATGGGGACGACTCTTGAGGTGGCAATCCGCTTAGAGGAGATCTTTGATGCTTCAATAACCGTGCCCATCGATATTTTGTCCTATCATTCGCGGTTCACTCATGGTGCTGAGGAAAAGGGAGGCAGTATTCCCCCGGATCTCGAGCGGATTGGGCTGGAGTGCCACTCCATCCACCGTGCTCCCTTCGAAGCCCTCGCTATCTTCGAGGACCACCGCATTCTGACAGGGTATGGCACTGCGCAGCGAGTGGTCAAGCGCGCTTCCCTGATCAGCAATCTCTCCCAGATTGCGAATACTTACGCAATGTGCGTCATTACAGATTATGATAAGCAAAAGAAGATTGGAAATACCCTTATTATCGGAGAACGGCGCTTACGTTCTCTGGAAGACGGTTTTGACCTCATTGAGCTGATCAATGGGTAATAATGTATATATAGAACCACAATACAACATTTTTACGCTACGTGGTGATAGTCTATGTCACAACTCGCAGGACAACCCATTTTAATTCTAAAGGAAGGCAGTTCGCGATCCCGTGGAAGGGACGCGCAGGGCGCCAATATCGCCGCTGCCAAGGCAGTTGCAAATGCTGTACGGACAACCCTTGGTCCAAAGGGGATGGATAAGATGCTCGTTGACACCATCGGTGACGTCGTGATCACCAACGATGGGGTTACCATCCTAAAAGAGATGGACATCGAGCACCCTGCAGCAAAGATGATGGTGGAGGTCGCAAAAACCATGGACGATGAAGTAGGTGACGGCACCACCACTGCGGTCGTGATTGGTGGAGAGCTTCTGAAGCAGGCTGAAGAACTGCTCGAGCAGAATGTTCACCCCACCGTGATCGCCCACGGCTACCGCATGGCAGCGGAGAAGGCTGCAGAAATCCTGAATGACATGGCGGTCAATGTCAAAGCCAACGACACCCAGATGCTTGTCAAGATCGCGAATACCGCTATGACTGGTAAGGGTGCTGAAGCTTCCAAGGACAAGCTGAACAACCTTGTCGTCAAGGCGGTCACAATGGTTGCCGATGAGGATGGCACCGTCGATATCGACAACATCAAGATAGAGAAGAAGGTTGGCGGTTCCATCGATGACACGGAGATCATTGAGGGAATGCTTGTTGACAAGGAACGAGTTCACCCCGCAATGCCCAAGAAAGTGGAAAACGCGAAGATCCTGCTTCTCAATGCCTCGGTCGAATTCAAGAAGACTGAAGTGGATGCCGAGATCAATATCACCAGCCCAGACCAGCTCCAAGCCTTCCTCAACGAGGAAGAGCGGATGATCAAGGCCATCGTGGACAAGATTATCAAGAGCGGTGCGAATGTGCTCTTCTGCCAGAAGGGTATTGACGATATTGCCCAGCATTACCTGGCAAAGGCCGGTATCATGGCCGCCCGCCGGGTGAAGAAGAGCGATATGGAGAAGCTTGCCCGAGCTACCGGTGCTAGCGTGGTAAGCAGCATCGATGCGATCTCTGCCCAGGAGATGGGTAAAGCCGGCGTCGTTGAGGAGCGCAAAGTGAGCGGTGAAGCGATGATCTTCATCGAGAAGTGCGAGAACCCGAAAGCCGTATCCATCATCGTCCGCGGTGGAACCGAGCATGTGGTGGACGAGATCGAGCGTGCTCTTGATGATGCCCTGAATGTGGTTGCGGTGACCATCGAGGATAAAAAATTTGTTCCTGGCGGTGGAGCACCAGAGATCGAAGTCTCCCTCAAACTCCGTGACTATGCGGCAAGTGTCGGTGGACGCGCCCAGCTGGCTATCGAAGCGTTTGCTTCTGCGATGGAGATCATTCCCCGTACGCTCGCGGAGAATGCGGGTCTCGACCCCATCGATATGCTTGTAGAGCTCCGTGCAGCCCATGAGAAAGGCAAGAAGAATGTGGGGATCAATATCTTTGCATCAAAAACCTCTGACATGCTCAAAGAGGGAGTGGTGGAGCCCCTGCGGGTAAAGACTCAGGCAATCTCCAGCGCATCCGAGGTAGCTGTCATGATCCTGCGGATCGATGATGTCATCGCTGCCAGCAAGATGTCCAAGGAGGAGGCCCCCATGCCACCCGGTGGAATGGGTGGAATGGGCGGCGGCATGGGCGACATGGGCGGCGATTTCTAACCCCAACAAACCTTTTTTCCAGGCATATTTATAAGAAATCACTGGAGTAGTATCCGGTATGGGTGAAAGGTTCATCTTCACCAGATACCGTACGACCTGCTACCACTGCGGTAAAGACGCGGACCAGATTATTAAAGCGGTCCGGTCTCAGGCGCAGGTGGTCTGCGATAACTGTGGTGCTACCCGGATCTTTGTTCCCCGAACCCTGGATGTAGGTGCAAAGGGGCTCTATACCCGCATTGGCTGCTATGACCTGTGGGAGCTTACCGCAGAAGCGGCTCCCTGCAGAAATTGTGGTGTCACCGGACCCCACGATCTGGCTATTGGATGCAACCATTTCACGGTGCGCTGTCAGAATTGCGGGTATACCCACTTCTTCAAGTTCAATCTTGAATATGTGGGGAAATGTCCTATTGAGACTTAACGCTCCTCTCGCACCATGGTAATTGCCTTCTTCGGGCACTCGTTGGCACAAATCCCACAGCCCTTGCAGAAAGCGAGATCTACCTGGAGTTCTGGATCAATCGCTGCTTCAGGGCAGTACAAGGCACACAGCCCGCATGCATTACATTTCTCCTGGTCTACTACCGGACGATACGTTCGCCACGACCCTGTCTTTCCCGAAGCTCCCTCCACCGGTTCACTCAGTGCCAGCCGCTTCCTCTTCATAGCACCAGCTCCCCGTACGCATCTTCCGCTGCCTGAACGTTCCGATTGTCCGAGAACATGCCACGAATGGCTGCACGTGCAGCATCGAGGGAGATAATACCCACCTTTGCCAGTGCCCCGAGCAGGGGGGTATTCACCACCGGACTTCCCGCAACAACCAGTGTGCGGGCAATGGCGATACCGGTGAGATCCACGCAATGCGTACGGTACCCTTCGAAAGTTATGGGATGGGAGCTGTTCAGCAGTATCTCCCCCTCGCTCTTCAGACCCTGGAAGATATCAACAGCCTCCATGATACTCGGATCCAGCACGACTACCATATCGGGATGCTGGATCTGGCTGTAGACCTTGATCGGTCTATCATCGATTCGCACAAACGAGACGACCGGTGCCCCCCGCCGTTCTGCCCCATAGAACGGAGAAGCAGTTGCATACTTCCCTCCACGGAACGCGGCGTCGGCCAGGAGTCGAGCGGCGGTTACCCCACCCTGTCCTCCGCGGGAGTGGATCCGTATCTCATACAATGGTGTTCACCCCGAACCACTCTTCCTCTCCGGGACGGCGATTCCTGACAAACCCGGCCATATCACGGTAGGTGACTTCCTGCCCCCCAAGACCGGCAATAACGCTGAAGGGCTCAGCTTTTGTGGTTGCCTGGATGCTCCGGGTGAGTACTCCCCCAAACCCGAACGAATAGCCACGATCAATCACCACGACGTCTCTTCCGCTCAGATCCAGCACCGGGAAGGGGCGGAACCACCGCACCCGAAGGGAACCGGCTTTTATTCCTTCCCTGCGGAGGTCATCTACCGCCACCTCTGCTTCTTTCCCGAAGGTTCCCATGGCGATGAGGAGAATATCGGCGTCCTCGCAACGGTACTCCTCAATCGGCCCATACTGTCTGCCAAACCGCTTCCCAAAGTCCGCTTCAACATCCAGGATCACCTTCCGGGCATCCCGCATCGATCGTTCGATATCCCAGCGGAAGCGGAAGAACTCATCAGGACCGGTCAGTGGCCCGTATCCCCTGGGGTGGGCCACATCGATGGCATGTGGCAGGTGCAGAGGAGGAATAAAATCTCCCACCACCACTGTTTCCAGCGGTTGCATGGTGTGGCTCAGCGTGAACCCATCGAGGTTCACCATCAACGGGAGGAGGACGTCCTCGTGTTCTGCGATGCGAAACGCCATGATGGTAGTATCATACGCTTCCTGCACCGTGCTCACGAAGACCTGGAGCCAACCGGTATCGCGCTGGGAGAATGCATCACTATGTTCTGCCCAGACGTTCCACCCCGGTCCAAGAGCCCGGTTGACATTCGCCATCACGACGGGTACTCGTGCCCCTGCTGCCCAATGGAGCATCTCGTGCATATAGAGAAGCCCGTGAGAGCTGGTGGCAGTGAAAGTTCTCGCACCGGTCACACTCGCTCCAATACATGCCGCCATCGCAGAGTGCTCACTCTCTACCGGGATATACTGGCTAGCAAGCGTCCCATCCGAGACATACGCGGCTATCTGCTCCACAATCTCGGTCTGGGGGGTTATGGGATACGCAGCGACAACCTCCGGGTTTACCTGGCGAACTGCTTCCGCAATCGCCTTGTTTCCTGTGGCAATCAGCTGCATGGCTGTTTCACCTCGCATGCGATCCTCGCGAGAGCCCGGTCAATGTTCCTCTGGAGCTCCTGCTTCTGCTGCTCGGTGATGTTCCTGAACCTACCCTGCATTTTCAGGTACTCGTCGAGGGGAACTCGCTTCTTCATCGCTGCCCTTGATGGCCCGCTGACCTGGAGGGTGCCGTGCTCTCGTTCCCAGAGTATCCATGACCCAGTCTTCACTGCCAGTTTCCCCACTTCTACTGTCTTCTCCGCAGGGAATCTCCATCCCGGCGGACAGGGGGCAAGGAGGTGAATGAACTTAGGCCCTTCCAGAGAGAGCGCTTTCGTTACTTTCTGGAAAAGATCCAGGGGATAAGCACTGCATGCCGTGGCTATATACGGCGGATTATGTGCCTCGATAATTCGATCGATGTCCTTCTTAGGATGTACTTTTCCTCCTGGCGTTGTGGTGGTGATAGCACCCAGGGGTGTCGATCCCGAACGCTGCATACCTGTGTTCCCGTAGGCCTCATTATCATAGCATATGTAAAGAAAATCTGTCCCCCGTTCGAATGCTCCGGACAGCGCTTGGAGACCAATATCGACAGTTCCACCATCACCGGCATAGACGATAACCCGCGTCTTCACCCCCTTTTTCCGGTAGGCGGCGCTCATCCCGGAAGCACAGGCTGCAGCAGCGGCAAATGCGATATTATAGACAGGAATATTCATTGCCGTCCGAGGGTAGGTTCCCTGGATAACGCTCGTACAGCACGCAGGAACCACGAGCACCATATCCGGACCTGCTGCTTTCAGCACATAGCGAAGACTTAACGTTGAGCTGCAGCCGGCACAGGCCGACGTACATTTCAAAATATATTCTTCCTTCGGTATTTCTGTCATTATTTCTTCTTTTACCTGTCTGGTATCCATCAATAATGAGGGTTATGCAGCATCCTCCGCCTGATGCAGGATCGCCTGACAGAGACAGATGCTGGTAAACTGGTTACCACACCATCTTCCTGTGGCTTCAATCGGAATGGCCGGAATTTTTCTTCTCCTGAAGAGCAAGACCGGTAATCTCCCCCAGCACCCGGTAATGGTGGTGCAGTGCCCTCAACTGCTGATCCTGTCTCGCGGCCATGGGGAAGGGAGTGAAGAAGGTACCGCAGTCCACATCCCAGAGCACAAGACCATCCGCTGGTGCCGGGGGCACGCGTTGTTCGCAGTTTCCCTCCAGTAAACGATTCACGTCGGTTTCGGTGGCAGTCCCCCTTCCCACATCCAGGAGGGTGGTTACCATACCCCGGACCATGTGCCAGAGAAAGCTCTCCCCGCGTACCTCTATGATAGTGAAGTCGCGATCGCTCCACACCCTCACCATCTGCAGAGTTCGGTACGGATTCCTGCCTTCAGGCCGGGCAAACGAGGAGAAGTTGTGGGTCCCATCGAAAAGGTGTCCGGCACCCCCCATCTTTTCGCAGTCCAGGTCGGTTTCAGCCAGATAGTAGCGATAGGTTCGTGTACGTGCCCTGTATCGCGGATGAAACTCATCATCGACGTTGGTGAACCCCCGGCACCAGCAGTCCCGTGGAAGCTGCTGATTGAGAGCAGTGATGGCCCGTTCAGATTGATCGGTAGAGAATGCGCAGACCTGCCCGAAAGCGTGGACCCCGCGATCTGTCCGTCCTGCCGTGCAGAATCCCGCCTCCCGCCAGTTATCGAAGAGTTTCAGGCGTTCACAGGCCGCAATAAATTCTCCTTCAATAGTTCTTTCTCCCACCTGAAGCTGTGATCCGGCGAAACCCGTCCCGATATAAGCAACCTGAAATGCGAGCCTCATAAGCGAACGCGACGCCGCACTTTCCACAGAACGCTCCGCAATGACTGCCTGGTATAGGTGCGGAGAGGGGTCATCCGGCAACCGGCGATAGTGTGTCCTTCCCGAATTGCCTGAAGAATTGATTGCACGGTAGGTTCTGCCTGTATATAGGTAACACCAAATCCTACAAACCTGGCGTTATGAGCGTCACTCCCCCCCACACATGGTTTCCTATAGCGCTGGGCCATCTGGGCAGCCTTCCGGTTCGCTGTCCCCACGATATACCGGCTGTTGAACGCTTCTACGGCATCGACCATTCGGAGGATTCCCCGCACTTTTCTTGCAACACCGTGCCGCCACATATGATAGGGGTGTGGAAGGATCACGAGACCACCCATCACTTGAGCTTCTACAATGGTCTCCCTGACATCACGTCGTGGTGGAAGAGGCCGATCGATACCCAGCACAATGATATGTCCATGTCTCGTGCTTACCTCGATGCCTGGTATCACCAGGACCCGGCTATTCGCACTGCTGGCCAGCCGGTAACCCTCCATTGTGTCATGGTCGGTGATGGCGATGGCATCAAGACCGGCCTCCTCTGCACGCTGCAGGATCTCATCGATACTGCTCTCACCGTCCCTTGAAAAATTGGAATGGACATGCAGGTCGCACTTGAGCATGGGATCAGATCATTTTTCACCTGCCAGATATTAAGTGAGCGTATGTATATTCTCCTTCCCACCGGCGAAGCGACAGCGGAGATAGTGAAGGCTGCGGCAGCGGGATATGACGCCCGGGTGGTAGTGACAGGACCAATCGCTTCCTTCCTTACCACCGGCGAGCTCCGAAGCCTGATACGAGAGGAACCTTACGACCTGGTGATCATCTCTGGGATGTGTACGGCATCCTTCCTTGAGGTGGAGAGGGAGACTGGAGTGCCTATCTACCGTGGTCCACGCCATGCTGCTGATCTCCCGCTGATATTACCCTTTCTCGGCGAATTAGAGCTTTCCCGTTCCATTCCCGCGGACGATTTTCTTACTGCTCGGAGGAGAAAAGAGGCATTCAAGACCATCGCTAGGCGCGAAAGGGAGGCAGATGCAGAGTTCATTATCAGGGGAGTGAAGATAGGTGGCACTTCCAGGATAAAAGTGCTCGCTGAGATAATGGATGCCCACCGGCACCCTGATCTTCGTACCAACGTCGAGCAATGGTTCGCCGCCGGGGCAGATATTGTGGATCTTGGATTCGGGTTCGATGCAACTCCTGAAGATGTTCGACAGTGCTTGGCTGCGGTGGAGGATCTCGAGAGGCCAATTGCCATCGATACGACCGACCCAGATCTGATCAAAGCAGGCCTCTTCCGCGCCGACCTCATACTTAGCCTCCATGAGGGAAATATTCCAGTGATTGGTGAAGCGATTGGCCAGGCAGGCATTGCTGCGGTCGTGATTCCAGGAGCCTGCAGTCTGGGAGAGAATCTCGCCGCTGCCGAACAGGAAGGTGTTCGCTGTCTGATAGCTGATCCCATCTTGATGCCGGTCGGTTCGGGACTGGTACGATCCCTCCAGCGGTTCACATCGCTTCCCTATCCACTCTTTTTCGGCGCGGGAAATGTGGTTGAACTGCTTGACGCTGATTCTATCGGGATCAACGCCCTTCTCGCAGGTATGGCGATGGAGGCTGGTGCTGCCGTGATCTTCTCCAGTGAACACTCCGATAAGACGCAGGGTTCCATCGCCGAGATGCGACGGGCAACGGAGATGATGGTGCTCGCGAGAGATCGCCCCTATCCGAAGGACCTGGGGATCGACCTCCTTCTGCTCAAGGAGAAACGGCGAAGGCGGGAGCCTGCGCCTCAGCCGGAGCGTATAATGGAGGCTTTACCAATGCCTTCTGAAATCAGCTATGATCCCTGCGGTAATTTCCGGATAGGGATCGAAGGGAAGGAGATTATTGCAGTCATCAACGGATGTGCGGTGAGGGGGAGGAGGTGGGTAGATGTGTTCCATACCATCCTGAAGAATGGTGATGTCTCCCTCCTTGACCATGCTGCCTATCTCGGTGCCGAGCTGTATAAAGCGGAACTAGCGATCAAGTTCGGACGGAGCTACGAGCAGGACGGGCCGTTTTAACCGTCACTGTTTGGCGGGAGCTGTGGTGCTACCCTTAGAAGATGGCCGAAGCAATGAGGCATAGGACGGACGTGAGGTAATACAACGAGATTGTGGTGGTTGCCTTTCCATCTTGGCGCGTGTTCCTTCTTATATCCCGGACGAACATATCCCCAGGAGACGGGAGATTTCTTCATATCCCAAAACACCTTCCTTCCCTTGGACACCCCTCCGGTCTGCGTCGGAGGAGAGACCGTTCACATCGTTTCTGGTAGAATTGAAGAGATTTGCCCCGATCTCTTTATCAATTCTTCCAGCCACTTCTGTTCAGGGCGATGTGAATGGATACGTTTGATACGACGATTACGAACCTCCTGAAACTTTCTTCTACCGAACGTACAAAATCTATCACTGATCTGAAGGGAAAGTGTCCCTGCCCTGCCTGTCCAACCTATAATGTTTGTGCGAAGAATGCCAAAGAAATCCTTTTCTGTATCACCGGGCGATCGTTCCACTGCATCTCGGTGGATAAGGGGTGTATCTGTCAGACGAAGTGCCCGCTCGCTAAGCAGGTGGGTCTCACCCATAAAGACTTCTGTCTGAAGGGCTCGGAATCCGCGCAACGATACGTTCAGTGAATTGCATAGATTCTCATACCAGAGGCTTGAGAGGTTTTTAAAGGTATTGAGAAAAGGATTTTTTTTCGCGGCCGCGACGTCTCATCAGCCGATTCAGCACAGCCCCTGATGGAGCCTGATGTGTGGGATGATGACTGGGGGTGGGATTTCTGGCTCAGG
>JAJRCM010000176.1 GCA_028678965.1 Methanomicrobiales archaeon
GAAACCCTCAATCCACCACCCTGCGGGAACACTCATGTGGGGCACGCCGTTCAGGGAGGCCTTCATACCGCTCGTTCCGGACGCCTCCATCATGGGCTCGGGGGTGTTGAGCCAGAGGTCCGCCCCATGAACCAGATATTGGGCATTCTGCTCGCCGTAATCCTCTACAAAGGCGATCCTTCCGCCGAAATCAGTTCTGTGCGCGAATTGATATACACGCTGGAGCATCCTATTCCCCTCTTTATCGGCAGGATGTGCCTTTCCGGCAAAGATGATCTGAACCGGTCTCCAGCGATCTGTCACGATCCTTTTGAGACGCTCCGGATCGAGGAAGATGAGATCTGCCCTCTTGTACGTGGCAAACCGCCGGGCGAACCCGATGGTGAGTATATTCGGATCGAGCAGCACACCCCCGGCAACAATATTTGTCGGGTCCATCTCCCCCTCTGCCCATTTCCATCGTTTATACTCCCGAATTCGGTTTAATAACTGCCTTTTCAGCGACTGGTGCGTCTGCCACAACTCCCAGTCAGGTATCTCGTCCAGGAGCTCCCAAACGGAGGGGTCGTCGTGGTTCTCCATCCATTTTGGGTAGAAGCGTCCCAGCCAAGAGTTAAAGAGGAGTTCCATCTTGGGATCGAGCCAGGTCGGCAGGTGGACGCCGTTGGTAATGTACTCGATGGGGACCTTATCTTCCGGAATATCGGGCCAGAGCGTCTGCCACATCCGCCGAGCGATCACCCCATGTTGCCGGCTAACAGCATTCCGGTAATCTGACATCTTCAGACCGAGAGCGGTCATATTGAAGAGTCCGCTCGGATCCCGCGGGTGGTGCCCCAGTTCGAGGAAGGTGTTCCGATCGATGCCGAGGAGCTCATAGTAAAGGTTGAAGTACTTATCCATGAGCGAGTGCGGAAAGAGATCGTGTCCTGCAGGGACAGAGGTATGGGTGGTGAAGATATTCGTGCGCCGGGTTGCCTGCATTGCCTGTTCGAAGGTCATTCCACCCTCGACCCTCTTCCGTATTCGCTCGAGCAGCGCGAATGCAGGGTGGCCCTCATTAATATGAATGGCAGAGTGTTGGATCCCGAGTTTATCGAGTACAGCGCACCCTCCGATACCGAGGATGATCTCCTGATGTAACCGCCGTTCCACATCTCCAGTGTAGAGGCGTGATAAGTTACACCTGATTTCGGGCCTGTTCAGCTTGATATCGGTGTCGAGGAGGAAGAGAGGTATACGCCCAACATCTACTTTCCAGACGGCGACATGCATCGATGGTTCGAAGAACGGTACTCGTACCACCAGCTGTTCGTGTGCGTTTACCATAACCCGGGTGACCGGAGATGCGTCCCGATCAAGTACTTCCTTGATATCCTCCTGCCAGCCATCGGCCTTGATGTGCTGGTGAAGGTATCCCTCGCAGTACATGAACCCGATCGCCACCATGGGTATACCGAGATCACTGCTCTCTTTGAGGTGGTCTCCCGAGAGGAATCCGAGTCCTCCCGCATAGAACGGCAGGGAGTGGTGAAGACCATACTCTGCAGAAAAATATGCGATGGGGAGTACACCGCAGTTGCTGACCTGCTCCGAGAACCACCGGTTTTTCGCGCTCGTCTCCTGCCGGAACCGCGATATCACGAGGTCGTAATGGCGCACGTACTGGGGGCTCCTTGCGGCCCTCTCCAGCATCTCCACAGGGAGATCCCTGAGCATCCTGACCGGGTTGTGGATGCTCTCGATCCAGGCGTGTGGGCTGAGTTGTTTGAAGAGCATCTGTGCTTCTGGTGTCCAGCTCCACCAGAGGTTGTATGCGAGATCGATGAGGCCGGATATCCGTTCCGGGACGTGGGGAAATTTCTCCGTGAGTTTGTCATAGTGGTCGGCCATATGCGATTATCTTCCTGATTTAAATGTGGGCAACGTCATGGTTAATACTATTGAGAGTCCACAGGGCAGGAAAAGCAGGGATCGCATAAAAAAATCATCGCCTGACTTTTCATCCAGCGTGCGTTGCAGATCAGGTCTGATTAAAAAATTCACCCGGTTTATCATCTCAAACATTCTTGACCAGTTTTTATTTACTCTATGAGACCAATCTTCCAGTGGTGAATACCATGAATGGCTGCATGGTGAACAAAAACACTCTACGTGGCAGGTGAATTACAAGGGAGGATTGATAGGTATGCCAGCACTATCGATTGGGTTCGAGGTACACCAGCCATACCGGCTGAACAGGCACTTTGAACCGAATCCAAAAGTAAAGAAAAAAGATGTAACAAACCTGTATTTTGACGAGATCAACCGCGAGCTCCTGCTCCGAATCGCGGAAAAATGCTACATTCCGGCAACAACGATGATCCTGGAAATGATGGACGCGGGGTTCTCCTGTGCATTCTCAATTTCCGGCACCGTTATCGAACAGCTCGAAAAATGGAGCCCGGATGCCCTTGCCCTGTTTGAGGGGGTTGCATCCCACCGGAATGCAGAGATCCTCGCCCAGACCTACTACCATAGCATTGCCAGCTGCTTCCACGACAAAACCGAGTTTATTGAGCAGGTGCGGATGCATGCCGATCTGATGCGCGACCTATTCCATGCAGACCCGACGGTCTTTGAAAATACGGAGTTTACATTCAATAACGAGATCGCGACCCATATCAAAGATATGGGGTTTGCCGGGATTTTTACCGAAGGAGTGGACCGCATCCTGGACTGGAGGAGCCCGAATTACCTGTATACCTGCAGAGATATGCCTATCCTGCTCCGGAACACCCGGTTGTCAGATGACATTGCATTCCGGTTCACCAACCGTTCGTGGGACAGGTATCCCCTGACTGCCGATACGTATGCAAAATGGGTGGCACAATCTCCCGGGGATGTCGTGAATGTCTTTTTAGACTACGAATCCTTTGGGGAGCATTTGTGGCCGGAGACCGGTATCTTCGAATTCCTGCGGTATCTTCCTGAAGAACTTGCACGTCAGAATGTTCCTACCGTCCTGCCATCGAAGGTGCTTGCGGAATATTCACCGGTGGGAACGATCGATGTCACGAAGACAATCTCTTGGGCTGATATCGAAAAGGATACCTCCGCCTGGATGGGAAACGACCGGCAGCGGGCGGCGTTCAAGGCCCTTGAGACAGCAGGCGCCTACGCAAAGGACAAGCAGATCTGGAGATACCTCCAGACGAGCGATCATTTCTACTACATGGCATCCAAGTTTGGCTCCTGTGGCGAAGTGCATTCGTATTTCTGTTACGTCGAGAGCGAAGATGCGTTCAAGACATACATGAGAATTCTTGCAGATTATGAGGAGCGCAACATCCGCGGTATGAAGAACCGTAAGGCAGCAAAGACATTGCGGACGCTGTCCCCAGAAAACGCCTTCCATTTCGCTTCTCCTGCCGGTTATATCGGCTACACAGCGTATAACCTGGACCAGTTCTGCGAGCTTTTGCATCTCGTGCCCGAGGACTCAATCCGGCACCATCTGGAGCGGGGGGATTTTACGTGCTGGATTACGGATGCTCTCGGAGACACGAACCTTGCTGAACGCATCAAGGACTGCACAGAGCGAGAGGATCTAACAAACCTTGTGTGTGAATCGAAGGAACACCTGTGGAGTCACTTAAGATAGCCATTTTCTGCTGGGAGTCCCTCTATGCCGAGCGCGTGGGTGGACTTGCCCGTGCTGCGACCCGTCTCGCTGAAACCCTGGCACAGCACCACGAGGTGCACTACTTCACCCGCGGCTGGATTCAGGACCAGATGATCAAAGGAGTTCACTACCATTACTGCCAGCCCCAGGGCAAGAACATCGTGGAGTATTGTGATAGTATGAGCAGGGGGATGGTTGAAAATTTTCATAGATTCGACAAAAATCGGAAATTTGATTACCTCCATTTTAATGACTGGCATGCAGTGCAGGCCCTCCATATCCTGCAGGATCGGAACACCATTCTTACCTATCATTCAACAGAATACGGGAGGTATGGCAACCAGTTCGGCGACTGGTGGGAGTTTAAGGAGATTTCCGGCAAGGAGTGGTACGGGGGACTGATTGCAAAGCGGGTGACAGCCGTTTCTGTTACGCTCAAGAACGAGGTCATGCAACTCTATAATGTACCCGACTGGAAATGCGACGTGGTTCCCAATGGCGTGGTGCCGCGCGAGTTCCGTGCGGAGATCGACGCAGGCGAAGTGAAGCAGGCATACGGGATCCACTCGTTTGCCCCGCTCATCCTCTTCATTGGCAGGATTGTCTACCAGAAAGGTCCGGACCTGCTTATCGAGGCAATGAGAAACGTGTGCCAGCGCCACTGGGATACCAGGGTAATCGTTGCAGGAGACGGGGACATGCGCCAGTATTTGGCGGAGCGGGCAAAGGATCTCCCCGTAAATTTTGTCGGCTATATTCCAGACTCGGAATACGTTCGTCTCCTGAACGCCTGCGATCTCGTGGTAATTCCCAGCAGAAACGAGCCGTTCGGTCTCGTACTTCTGGAGGCGTGGAGCGCTGAGAAAGGTGTTGTTGCGTCCAATGTTGGAGGGCTTTCTGAAAACATCGATGCCTTCGTGGATGGAGTGAAGGTGGAACCTGAACCAGACTCGCTGGCATGGGGGATCAACTGCTTGATGGACGAGCCATGGAATACGATAGCTATGGGAAAGCGGGGCAGGAGAAAAGTTGATCGCATGTTCCGGTGGAACCCGATTGGGGAGAAAATAATAGAAACATATTCCCGTGTGGTCGCATGAGAATCGCCTCTTTTGTTGAAGAATTCACCATTTCCAACGCATATTGTGATTATTTTTCACGTTGTCTGCTGTATTGTCCCCCGTTTCTTCATTAAATAACATATTTTTACGAGGATAAGTCAAAATGCCTAGTCCTCATGTGATTATGTGTTTGAACGGGAGAAAATGGGTTACGATTAACACCATCTAACATCATTGATACGTATAAAATATACGTATTTCTGAAATTAGGGGTGAAGGCTATATTCGACGATACCAGCCAGCATAACTACAGAAACTGGTAATAATCGCCGAAAATCGATAAAAATTGTAATTTTTACCAATCTTTGAAATAGGTAAAATCCCATATGGCTTCATTTTTCGATGATTTTTGATGGGAATAAATTGAAAAATACAAACTTGAGCATTATTTACATTAGCATTTTAGAGTAAGGGGTATCAATCGCGGAAATTAGGTAATAAATGCCAGTTCTCTCTGGCATAGTATCGACTGGTTTGCAGGAAGTATCATAGATTTCAGGAGAATTAATGTAACGTTTATCCTCTCCTCTCATGATCTCAGTCTCGTGGATTGCCGTATTTTGAAGCGCTTCAATTTTTTTTATCTGGCTGCCGGGTTCTGTGACAAAGAGGGAGTATTCACGTGTGTTTCCTTCATTGATTAGAAAATTACGAACCGGGGGTGGAATCATTGAAGAAAAAGCGGGATATTGGGGGAACATATCGTCTGATAGAA